>JASLKI010000083.1 GCA_030747575.1 Verrucomicrobiota bacterium
GCCAATTTGGTGGCGTTGGCATTACTGGAGTGGTGGGCCGATCCACTCGCAGGCTCAGCAAATCGCCCATGGCACATTCGAAACCAAGCCGGACGGCTCGTTCATGATTGAGTTCGACGCAATCCCAGACCCCTCCGTGCCTGAGGAGAGCGAACCGACGTTTAATTATGAGATCGTGGCCGAGGTGACCGACGGCAGCGGCGAGACACGAAGCGACAAAACCCAAGTGCCGGTTGGCTACACCACACTAAAGGCGACGATGACGGTGGATGCATGGCAGACGGTAGCCAAGCCGGTGGAGTTGAACATCACGACCCAGTCACTCGCCGGCGTGCCGGAATCGGCCAAGGGCAAGTTAACGGTTCATACTCTCGAGCAACCGAAGACGGTCAACCGGTCACACCTGATCGGTGGTTCGACTTGGCCAAGGGGAGAAGAGCCAGAGGTTGATGGGACCAAACCAGAGACATGGCCGCTTGGCCAAGCGATATCCATCCACGACGTCGAAACCAACACCAAAGGTCAGGCCAAAATCAAAGCCAAACTGGCGGTGGGTGTGTATCGGGCCATCTTTGAAACAAACGATCGCCTGGGCAAGGCGGTAAAGGCAATTCTCCCATTGCAGGTGGTAGATCCCACTGCCGAACATTTAACCATCCGACTGCCTCAAATTGTCATGTCCGAGAAACAATCGCTCGAACCGGGAGAAACGCTGCGGCTCTTTTGGGGAACCGGCTACGAAACCGGCCGCGCCTTTATCGAGGTCGAGCATCGGCACAAGATCGTTCAACGTTTCTGGACAAAACCCGCCCTTACCCAGCGGCTGCTCGAGGTTCCGGTCACTGAGGAGATGCGCGGCGGCTTCACCGTGCACGTGACACAGGTTCGAGAGAATCGAATGCTGCAACGCACGCACCATGTCGATGTGCCGTGGTCCAACATGAAACTCAAGGTGAAGTGGGAACGGTTCGTCTCCAAGCTGCGACCCGGGCAAGAGGAAACGTGGACCGCCACCATCTCCGGGCCGGACGCCGAAAAGACTGTGGCCGAGATAGTCGCCACCCTCTACGATGTCTCGCTCGACGCCTTCACACCACACCACTGGCAACGGCAGTTCAGTATCTACCACCGCGACTACACGACCGCACGGTTCAGTTTCTCGAACAATCCACAGGGACTCAGAAATTTGCTGGGCACCTGGAAACGAACAACCGTATCGCTCCCAAGTTACCGCTACCGGGCATTCCCACCCGAAATCAATCGGTGGTACTCCAATAAAAGATTTACAAGGAATCGATTAGGAATGGAAGGCAATGGCCTCTACTACAGTGATGGTGCCCCTGGTACCCCTGGTGGCCTGGCTGGTCAAGCCGAGGGTCAAGCCGAGATGGCTGCTGACACGGTCTCGCTTGTTGAAAAAAGTAAAACTGCGCTTGGTCGCGGCATGGGAGCCGGAGGATTGGCTAATAACGCTGTCACCCCTCAGTCTGATCCCGCCGTTGTGCCGGTTCGTAAAAACCTCAACGAGACGGCGTTCTTTTTCCCGCACCTGGTCTCAAGTGAAGCCGGTGAGGTTAAATTAAGTTTCACCATGCCGGAGGCGCTCACCGAGTGGAAACTGATGGCATTTGCGCACGACACCAAGACGCGCTCCGGCTTCATCGACGGCAAGGCGGTGACATCGCTCGACCTGATGGTGCGGCCAAATGCCCCACGTTTCCTGCGTGAGGGTGATGCGTTGGAGTTCACCACCCGCGTCATCAACACCGGCGAAACGGAACGCGTCGGAACTGTTCGTTTAAATTTGCAGAACGCCGAAACCGAGGAGCCCGCAAACGAATTGCTCGGCAACACGACACCCGAGCAGTCGTTCACCATCCCCAGCGGCGAGTCGCGCAGCTTCTCGTGGAGACTCACCGTGCCGGACAGCGCGCCAACACTGGTGTATCAAGTGATCGCCTCTGCCGGCGACCAGGCGGACGGCGAGGAAAACTACCTGCCAGTACTGTCGCGGCGCATCCTCGTCACCGAGTCTCTGCCTTTGCCAATTCGTGATAAGGGCACAAAGAAATTCCGGTTCGACAAGTTGGTCGAGTCCGACAAGTCCGATACGCTTCAACACCAGTCGCTCACCGTTCAAGTGACCTCCAACCCGGCATGGTACGCGGTCCTCGCCCTGCCATACCTGATGGAGTACCCGCACGAGTGCACCGAACAGACGTTCAACCGACTTTACGCCAACACGCTTGCCAGTCACATCGCCAAGTCCGATCCGCGCATTCGCCGTGTGTTTGATCTCTGGAAAAACACCGACGCACTTGACAGTCCGCTAGAGAAAAACGAAGAGCTCAAAAGCCTGCTACTACTCGAGACGCCCTGGGTCCGCGAGGCCAAGGACGAAAGCCAGGCACGCCGCAACGTCGGCGTTCTGTTCGACAAAAACCGGCTCGACGACGAGACAAAACGTCTACTCGAGCAGCTTGGCCGCACTCAAGACGACGACGGCGGTTGGCCATGGTTCTCCGGTGGCCGCACCAGTGATTACATTACCTTGTATATCACCACTGGCTTTGCTCGCCTGCGCCATCTCGGCGTAGAGGGCGTGCCGGTCAACCAAGCGGTCAAGGCGCTTGGCCGACTCGATAACTGGATCAAGAAACGCTACGAACGCATCGTCGAGAACAAGTCGCTCGATAACAATCACCTCGACTCGACCGTCGCACTCTACCTCTACTGCCGGAGTTTTTACCTGAAAGATCGTCCCGTTGGCCAGGCACACAAAAAGTCGTTTGACTACTTCGTTGAACAAGCAAAGAAGCATTGGGTGAAGGTCGGCAATCGCCAGTCGCAGGCGCACGTCGCGCTCGCGCTGCACCGCCTGGGCGACAAGCAGGTGCCGCTCGACGTGATAAAGTCGATTCTCGAACACAGCGTCACCGACGAGGAGCTGGGGATGTTCTGGCGCGACACCGAGCAGTCTTGGTGGTGGTACCGTGCCCCAATCGAGACGCAGGCAATCATGATAGAGGCGTTCAACGAGATCACCGTCGACAAGGACTCTGTTCGGGAATGCCAAGTCTGGCTCATCAAACAAAAGCAGACGCAGGCATGGAAAACAACCAAGGCGACTGCTGATGCCGTGTACTCAATCCTGCTCGGCGGCGATAACCTGCTTGCCTCAACCAAACTGGTCGAGGTGTCGCTCGGCGGCAAGACAGTGAAACCGGAGAAGGTCGAGGCCGGCACCGGGTTTTATCAACACAAGTTCGATCGTGCCGACATCATATCCACGCTTGGCCAAGTGGAGATGACCAAGCAAGACGCCGGCGTCGCGTGGGGCAGCGTGCACTGGCAATACCTAGAGGACATGGCCAAAATCACACCGCACGAGGTCACACCGCTGCGCTTGACCAAGGAGATATTCATCCGTGAAAACACGAAGTCCGGCCAAGTGCTCAAGGCAATCGAGCGTGACCTCGTACCAGGCGACGAACTGGTCGTGCGGCTGGTTTTACGGACGGACCGCGACATGGAATTCGTCCACATGAACGACCAGCGCGGCAGCGGCACCGAGCCGGTGAACGTGCTGTCCGGCCACCGGTACCAGGACGGCTTAGCTTACTACGAATCGACCCGCGACGCCTCAAGCCATTTCTTCATCGACTACCTGCCCAAAGGCACCTACGTGTTCGAGTATCCGGTGAAAGTGTTTCACCGTGGCCGTTACCAATCCGGCATCGCCAACATCCAAAGCATGTACGCCCCCGAGTTTAACAGCCACAGCGCCAGCCAATGGCTCGAGGTGAAGTAATTAGAGTTTATGAAGGGCAAATTCTACGCTTGGTCAAGCAGGGGTGCTTGCCGGTGTATTCATCTCAAGGTACGCTCGCAACAGGATGTTGACCCGAAACATCGACAAGGCCAGGGATGCCTACCGCTCGCGAGATGTTGAGTCCCTCCGAAGCTCTCACGACGCGGGCCACGAACCCCACAGCGGCAACAGTGGCAAATACATCAAGAGTATTGTTTACGGCGGGCTCGACGGAATCATCACCACCTTCGCTGTTGTTGCTGGCGTAGCCGGAGCGGCACTGCCGGTGGGCGTTGTCCTCATCTTGGGATTTGCCAACCTGATCGCCGACGGCCTTGCAATGGCGTTTGGAGACTTCCTGAGCACCAAGGCGGAGGACGAGTTTTATCAGGCTGAGCGCGACCGGGAGGAGTGGGAGTTCGACAACCATCTAGACGGCGAAAAACGCGAGATGGTGGAACTGTACATCGGCAAGGGCCTTGCCGAGGAGGATGCAAAACAGATCGTCGACATCCTCGCAAAGGATCGATCCACGATGGTGGACGTGATGATGATTGAGGAGCTTGGCCTGTTTAAATCCGACCAATCGCCGCTCGGCAACGCCTTTGCCACTTTCCTCTCGTTCGTGCTGTTCGGGTTCGTGCCGCTGCTCAGCTACGTAACCGGTTACCTCGGCAAATTCGGGAAAGATTTCGGGTTTCCGTGGGCCTGCGTCCTGACCGCCCTCACCCTGTTTGCCCTAGGTAGCCTCAAGGCCCGCTTCACCGGCCGCCCCTGGATAGGGTCCGGTCTGGAGATGCTGCTCGTCGGTGGGGTCGCCGCCCTGGCGGCATTCGGGATCGGCCATCTGCTCCAAGGATTGGCCGGATAAGACGCTGGCAATCTTGACGGTGAAAGTGCAGCAACCTACGTTTGGCCAAGCGGCAAGTCACCGCCCATGTGCTCCCGTAGCTCAGTTGGATAGAGCGGGTGTTTCCTAAACACTAGGTCAGAGGTTCGAATCCTCTCGGGAGTGCCATCATTTAATCCGCGTATTTAAAGGCTTTGCGTTAATTCCCACGCAGAGCCTTTTTCTATCTTCTCACACTATTCAGATCTTGGTGCCAAATTGGTGCCGGCGAAGCCCAAGGCACCGGAAGCTCTGTTAAATTCATTGAGCGCCGAAAGGCAATGTTTCGTTAGTAAATAATATCGGTTGAAGTTGATGGAATATAAAGACTTGCATTAATAACTTAATGCGTCTATTTTTTTACCGATTTGCGATTACTGCAATCAATAATTAGGCCAATCTTCACGCTAATCTGCGTTCTGCAAATTGGTTTGTTATCCGCATCTATTGCTTCGCCAGAGCTTCATTTCTTTGTTTTTCACCCCCATGCCACAACGAACTCAGGCTATTCTTGTGCAGATCATAGTAATAGCGAATCTTCTAATGATGAGAAGCCATGGGAAAACGATCAATATTGCCCGGTAGATATTTATTCTCAGGGACTAATTCTTCCAGAGTCCAGCATTTCTGCAAATTGGGAGTACATTAATTATGTAGAATTTCAGTTCTCTGTAACCAAGATTTCACTCCCTAATGCCTGCGCTAAACTAATCAAACAGCGCGCTCCTCCTTTAAGTTAGCTCTTCAACCCGCAGATACCGATTAAAGTATCTGGATTTATCCTTAGGATTTTCTCCGGAACATTCAATTGGTAGCTCGCCTTTTCGAACTGCAGTTTAATAATTAATTAAACTGCAGATCAATCAGACAAAAAATATATCATGAATACCTGTAGTTAGGGTATTTATGGCTAACTTAAATTAAATGAAAAACAAAAACTCCTTAATTGGCGGTTCTAATTACGAGCCCCTAAAGCAAAATTTAAGTAGAGGATTTACCTTAATCGAGCTTTTGGTGGTTATTGCAATAATTGCAATATTAGCTGGTTTACTTTTGCCAGCCCTCGGAAAAGCAAAAAGCAAAGCAAAACAAATAAACTGTATGTCGAACATGAAACAATTGGGTCTTGGGTTTATGCTTTATTCGGATGACTTCAATGGAAAGTTACCGTTGACCGCGCATCAAACATCCAACCCAAACCATGTTTGGATTAATACTCTTTCTCCATACATAGGAGAAGTTGACTCGATTAGGCTTTGTGGTGCAGATCCTCGAATTAAATTAAGAAAAGAAAACGGTGGCACAAGTTATATTCTGAATGAATCCATAACCGTCCCATTAGTAAACGCATTTGGGAAATTAGTTGAGCCTTTACCTAGACTTGCTCAACTCAAAAGCCCTAGCTCTACTTTTCTGCTGTTTGAAGCTTCAGACAAATTCGGGGTTTCTTTGTTTTCAGATCATTCTCATTCACGAACTTGGCACATTAGCGGATGGAAAAGTGTTATTAACGACATTCAGCCTGATCGCCATAGATTGGGTAAAGCTGCTGAAGACCGATCTGCAGGAAAGGCGAATTACCTTTTTGCGGATGGTCATGTGAAGTCAGTTGATGCGCTCATCATCAAGTCCCTGATTGAGGATGGAATTAATCCGTCAGCTCCCTCTAACTTTAATCCTTAAAATATAAAAACTTAAGTCATAAAAATGAATAAATATATACTCTTTAATATCAGCCTACTGCTAGTAATTGCTTCACCTAATATTGTAAATGCTCAAGAAAATGAAAAATGGACCAATGGACATGGCGATTTATCTGTTAATCATGATGGCTCTGAATGGTCTTTTTCATTCAGGCATGAAGATGCCGTCGGTGACCAAACAGCTGTTTTAAATCAGAATAGCAAAGAGATTATACCGGAGGATTCTAGATTCAATTTTCTTGGTGATGCAGGTGCCCCTATTTGGATCATCCCGCAAGTAGCTAAGCCTGAAATTTTGTTTCTTGGGATGAATGCTGAAAGCACAGCAAAGGGTACTTTTGAACAAGGGCTATTCAATCTGCAGTTGTCCAGCATTCATGCTCCCGGTGACTTCTTTATTTGGAAAGCGAGTCTTAACGAAATCGATATTGATATTAATTCATCAGATGGAATTGGTGAATCAGATAGAATGCAGTTTCCTGCTAGGGCGCATTTCCACAAAAATTGGGGTTT
>JASLKI010000084.1 GCA_030747575.1 Verrucomicrobiota bacterium
GCCACGCCGTACCACGGTTGTTTGCCTACATCAGCCACAGAATCCCCAACTGCGCGAAGCCAATCACAAAACCCAGCACAGCGCCAACCCCTTCGATAAACCGAAACTCGCGTTTCATGATACCGAGCAGCATCTCCTCCAGTTTGTCGCTGGAAAATGCCGCCACCTTCTCGCGAACCACCGCCTCTACATCCATGTTTTTCTCGAGATGACTGACAAACAGATCGCCCAGTTCCGGCACCGCCTGGGCAAGGCTCTCGACCAGTGAGTGCTTGATTTTGGCCACCATGTCCGAGCCGAGAAACATCGACGCCATCGGGATCGCCTCCATCAGGTTGTTCTGCAAGAAGTCATCCACCCTGCCCTCGATCGTCGCGGTGACGTGCGCCACGAACTCGTCTCCCTGCAGATGCTGCCGCACGTCCTCCATCGAGAACAACTCGCGCGCCACCAGTCGGCCGAGCTTCTCCGCCAGCGCCTGTTGCCGCTTGGGGAACACGCCCTGCACGCGCAGCCCAAGGATGCGCCGCTCCTCGCGCGGGTGAAACAGCATCCGCACGGCGAGGTGGTTCGTGCCCCAGCCGATGGCGGCAGCGATCACCGGCAGCAGGCACCACGTCCACTTGAAAACTTCCGGGCCGGCTTCAGTCAACATTGGCTGGGTCCAACTTGCGCTTGGGCTGATGGCCGATGTGTTGTTCGTTGCGGCTGCGCGCCAGCATCACCTGCCGGTGTCGTTCCCGGAGACGCTCCCGCCGGTCCGGCGTCAACCCGTCGGCACAGCGCGGACAACTCACGCCGGCCTCGTATTGCGGCGACTGCATCTCCCCGCCCGTGAGCGGCCAGCGGCAGCCGAAACAAATCTCGTGCGCGCCCTGCTCGAGCCTGTGCTTCACCGACACGCGGTGGTCGAACACGAAACAGTCTCCCTCCCAGAGGCTCTCCGTCTCGGGAGTTTTTTGCAGGTAATTCAAAATGCCGCCGCGCAAATGGAACACCTCACGGAAGCCGTGCTTGAGCAGATAAGCCGACGCCTTCTCGCAACGGATGCCGCCAGTGCAGAACATCGCGATCTTCGGATGCTTTTTCGGATCGAGATTCTGCTGCACGTACTCCGGCCACTCGCCGAACGTCCCGGTCTTGGGATCGATCGCGCCACGGAACGTGCCCATCCCCACTTCGTAATCGTTGCGCGTGTCCAACACCGTTACGCCGGGGTCGCTGATGAGCGTGTTCCAGTCGCTTGGCTCGACGTATTCGCCGACCGCCTCGCGCGGGTCGGCCTCCGGCGCGCCGAGCGTGACGATCTCCGGACGCAGCACCACTTTCATCCGGTGGAAGGTGATTCGCTCGGTATCGGAAATACGGGCGGACAATCCGGCCAGACGCTCGTCGCCGCGGATAAACCCGAGCACCGACTCCACCCCGGCGCTTGGGCCGGCGATGGTGCCGTTGATGCCCTCGTGCGCGAGGATGATCGTGCCCTGCACTGAGTGCCGCTCACAATGCTCCTTCAACGGCGCCCGCTTGGCCTCGAAGTCGGGCAGATCGGCGAACTGATAAAATGTGGCAACGGTGGAGTCCATGCGCTTGGCCAAGCGGACGCGCCGCCGGGCCGTGGAGAATGCTGGTTTTGAGTTCGAAATTTCAAGTTTCAAGTTGGATTCCAAAAATTACTTCGACGCTTGGCCGCTTGGCCGCTTGAATACCGGCCGTGCCAAGGGAGTACACGCTCAAGTCATTTCGCGCGCCGGTCGAGTTGAACATCGACTACGAGGCGGAGCTGAACGCCCAGCAACTCGCCGCCGTTTCCGCGCCGCCGGGACCGGCGCTGGTGCTGGCCGGGGCGGGCGCGGGCAAGACGCGCACGCTAACCTATCGCGTGGCGTACCTGCTCGAGCAGGGCATCCCGGTCGACCGCATCCTGTTGCTGACGTTCACCAACAAGGCCGCCCGCGAGATGATGGACCGCGTGCAGAACCTGATCGGCGGCGACACGGCGGGGCTTTGGGGCGGCACGTTTCACTCGGTCGGCCACCGGGTGTTGCGACGGCACGCCGAGGCGATCGGCTACCCGCAGTCGTTCACAATCATGGACCGCGACGACGCCAAGGCGTTGATGAGCGCGGCGATCGATGATGCCGGCATCGACACCAAGGCGGTGCGCTTCCCCAAGCCGGATCTCGTGTGCGACATCCTGTCGATGTCGCTAAACACCGGCCTGCCGCTTGACCAAGTGATGGAGGAACGCTACTCGTATTTTGACACGCTCACCGATGAGATCGCCCAGGCACACGCCGTCTACACCAAGCGCAAAGTGGCCAACGGCGTGATGGACTTCGACGACCTGCTCAACCTGTGGCTGCGGTTGCTGCGCGAAAACAAGGAGATCCGCGAGTCGTTCCAAGCGCGGTTCCAGTTCATTCTCGTGGACGAATACCAGGACACGAACCAGGTGCAATGCGAGTTGATCGACCTGCTCGGCGGCCGGCACCACAACATCATGGCGGTCGGCGACGACTCGCAGAGCATCTACTCGTGGCGCGGCGCAAATTTCCGCAACGTGCTCGAGTTCCCCGACCGGCACGACGGCACGCATGTTTTCAAGATCGAGACGAACTACCGCAGCACGCCGGAGATCCTCGACTGCGCCAACGCCGTCATCGCCGCGAACACGCAACAGTTCGAGAAGGTGCTCGCGCCGGTGCGCGACTCCGGCATGAAGCCGGCGCTCGTCTGCTGCAACGATGCCAACCAGCAGGCGGAGTTCATCGCCCAGCGCGTGCTCGAGTTGCGCGACGAGGGCACGCCTATGGAGGGGATGGCCGTGCTGTACCGCTCACACTTTCACGCGCTTGAGCTGCAGCTCGAGTTCACGCGGCGTGACATCCCGTACTCGCTCACGAGCGGCATCCGGTTTTTTGAGCAGGCGCACGTCAAGGATGTCGCCGCGTACCTAAAGCTCCTCGTCAACCCCGGCGACGAGTTGGCGTTCAAGCGCATCGTGCTGATGCTGCCGGGCGTCGGGGCCAAGTCGGCGGTCAAGCTTTGGGCGGCGTTCGGCGCGCGCCTGGCCAAGGGAACCACCTCCTCTCTGTAGATGGCCACGAGCTCCTCGGGCACGTAAAGCTTGCCCAGGTCCCCCATGACGGGGTCGCAGTGGTACGACATCGACGGGTTCACCGCGCGCAGCTCGTGCAGCGTGCGCAGCACCGTGCGCAGGAAGGAGGCGGAGCCAATGTACCCGGTCAGAAGGTGCGTGTACCCGCGCAGCAGTCCGTTGGCCTGGAGCCCCTCTACGAGCGCCCAGAGTTGCTCGCCCTGCAGGACCTCGCCCCGCCAGCCGCCCGCATACCCCGTGTGGTTGC
>JASLKI010000085.1 GCA_030747575.1 Verrucomicrobiota bacterium
CGGCCCGTGCTTGGTGAAGCCCTTGCGCAGGTAACCGCCCTGCACGTAGTGGAAGCCCCGCGTATCACCGCCGTTGTGTCCGGAGAACACCCGGCCCTGCGCGTCGAACTCCACCCCAAACGCGTTGCCGCCGCCCTCGGCGAACACCTCGTAGCGGCGCGTCCCGGGATGGTAGCGCCAGATGTTTTGGCCCATCGATAGAATCTCTTTTTCATCGAAACCGGGCCGCCGTACTTTCGCAGAAACCGTGCTGCCTTGCGCGGCGTAGAGCCAGCCGTCCGGCCCCCAGCGCAGGCTGTTCACCACCGAGTGCGTGTCCTCCAGCCCGAAGCCGGAAAGGTGCACCACCGGGTCGCTATCCGGAATGTCGTCGCTGTTTTTGTCCGGATAAAAAAGCAGGTACGGCGGGTTGAGCACCCACACGCCGCCACGCCCGTGGGCAAGCGAGGTCACGATGTTCAAGCCCTCGACAAACGTCTTGTGCCTGTCCAAAATACCGTCGCCGTCGGTGTCCTCGTGGATGGTAATCTTGTCGCGGCCACGAATATGGTTGGGCGGCGCGGGCGGCACCTTGTCGTAGATCGCACGCCAGTAATTGTCACGGCTGGTCATCTTCAGCCCGGCCGGGTGCGGGTATTGCTGATACTGCACTACCCACATTCGGCCACGCTCGTCAAAGTTAAGAAACACCGGCTGTTTCACTAGCGGCTCTACCAGCAGTTGGTCGATCTCCAAATCGTCAAACACCTCAAATTGTTCAAGCGACTCCACCGGCGAAACTGGCCCTGCCTCCACTTGGCCAAGCGCAAACGCTGCAATCAAAACCAAGCCAAGTTTTTGGGTTGAGTGAACGGACTGAATAAATATTCTTTTCATCAAAACGAACGGCTAGGTGTTTTCCCGACGGTAGGCCTCGGCTAGGAGAGTGATGGGATGAGCGACGCGGATGTTGGACTGGCACTTGGCCAAGCCGTTGGTGATGTGCAGCGAGCAACCGGGGTTGCCCATCGCCACCACTTCCGCGCCGGTGGAGCGGATGTGGCCGACCTTGCGCTCGAGCAGCTTGTTGGCCATTTCCGGCTGGGTGATGTTGTAAATACCCGCGCTGCCACAGCACCACGTGCTCTCCGGCAACTCGGCCAGTTCCAGTCCCGGGATTGCCTTGAGTAACTGCCTTGGCTGCTCGGTGATCTTTTGGCCGTGGCACAGGTGGCAGGCTTCGTGGTAGGTGACTTTTTGCGCTTGGTCAAGTGCTTGGCCGCTTGGCTCGCGCACGCCGATCTCTATCAGCCACTCGTGAACATCTTTCAACTTGGCGTCCCACTGCCTGGCCAAGTCGGCGTACTTTTCGTCGTCTTTCAGCAGGCCGTGGTAATTCTTGAGGTGCGAGCCGCAACCGGCCGCGTTGCTGATGATGGCGTCAAATTCACTCGGCTGGAACAGGTCGATCATCACACGAGCCTGTTGCTGGGCCATGGTCCATTCGCCGTTGTGCGCGTGCAGCGATCCGCAGCAGCCTTGGTTGCGCGGCGTGTAAACCTCGCAGCTGTTCCCGGACAGCACCTCGACGGTGTCGCGGTTGACGTCGCTAAAAATCAAGTCCTGAGCGCAACCGGTGAGCATGGCGACGCGATAACGCTTTTCACCTCCGGCCGCCGTCTCGAGCCGGATGAGTTCGTCGGAGAACTTGGGCTGTATCTCCGGCGTCATCGCCTCGAGCTCACCCAAGCGCTTGGGCAACAACTTGAGCACGCGGCTGCCGCGCACGAGCGACTTGAGGCCAAGCGAGCTGTATAGCCGAATCAATCGGCCGATCATCTTCAGTCGAGTGTGCTTGGTGAAGAGCCACTTGAGAGTGACGTGCCGGATCAATCTGCGCCATGCGGAGTCGATAACCTTTTTCTCCTCCACCTCGGCCCGGGCGTGTTCGAATAACTCGGCGTAGTTCACCCCGGCCGGGCAGGACGTCATGCACGCAAGGCAGCCGAGACAAAAATACATTTCGTCGGCGAATGCTTTTGTGGCCTCGAGTTCGCCATCGGCGATGGAGCGCATGAGCGCGATGCGTCCGCGCGGGCTGTTTCGCTCAAGCTTGGTCTCGTCGTACGTCGGGCAGGTGGGCAGGCACATGCCGCAGTGCATGCACTGTTGCACGACTGAGTAGTCGAGATTCTTCAGGTGCGAAAACGGGGCTTCGGCGGGCGGCATCGGCGCGGCAGTGTACTCCGCCTGGCCAAGCGGAGTCGAGCGGCGAGCTATGGGTTGAATGCCAAGCCGTTTTGTGGCTTCATTCGCACCGCACGCCGTAACACCTGTTTTGCAAATGAAACTTCACCGGATAAAGCCCGCCCTGACCACCATTGCAGCCCTGTCGCTGACAATGAACCTTTCCGCCCAACGCCACGGCCCGGCCGCCGCCGCCGAGCAGGCCAAGCTGCTCATCCCCCACCCGGAGTTGGAGGCCACGCTGTTTGCCTCCGAGCCAATGCTGCTGAACCCGGCCAATATGGACATCGACGCCGAGGGCCGCGTGTGGGTGACCGAGGGCGTCAACTACCGGCTATTCAAGCCATGGGGCAAGATACAGCCGAAGGGCGACCGTATCCGCATCCTCGAGGACACGGATGGCGACGGGAAGGCCGACTTGGCCAAGACGTTTTACCAGGGCAACGATGTGAATGCCGCGCTGGGCATCGCCGTGCTCGGCACCAAGGTGATCATTTCCTGCTCGCCCAAGGTGTTGCTGTTCACCGACGAGAACGGGGACGACAAGGCCGATGGTCCGCCGACGGTTTTGTTCAACGGCATCGGTGGCGTGGATCACGACCACGGCGCGCACGCGTTTGTATTCGGCCCGGACGGCAAGCTGTATTTCAACGTCGGCAACAGCGGCGGGCAGTTAAAGACTGCCGACGGCAAAAAGTTCATCATCGACAAGGCCGGCAACGAGGTGAACGGCCGCGGCAAGCCGTATAGACAGGGCCTGGTTTTCCGCTGCAATATCGATGGCAGCGGAGTGGAGACACTCGGCTTCAACTTCCGCAACAACTTCGAGGTGACGGTCGACTCGTTCGGCACGATCTGGCAGTCCGACAACGATGACGACGGCAATCGCGGCGTGCGTATCAACTTCGTGATGGAGTTCGGCAATTACGGCTACACCGACGAGCTAACCGGACGAGGCTGGCGAACCAAGCGCACCAACCAGGAAAAAGACGTGCCGTCCATGCACTGGTACCAGAACGATCCGGGTGTGATCCCGAACCTGCTGCAAACCGGCCAGGGTTCACCGACCGGTATCGCCATCTACGAAGGCGGTTTATTGCCGAAAACCTTTCAAGGCCAAATGATGCACTGCGACGCCGGACCACGCGTGGTCCGTGCATATCCGGTCACCAAGAGCGGCGCCGGCTACAAGGGCGAGATTGTCAACATGCTGCAAAGCAAGGATCCTTGGTATCGCCCGTCGGATGTCTGCACCGCGCCGGATGGATCGGTGTTCGTCGCCGACTGGCACGACGGCCATGTCGGCGGCCACCACATGACCGACCACAAGCCGGGCCAGATGACCGGTCGCATCTATCGTCTCACACCAAAAGGCAAGAACACCAAATACACCACTTCGAAAAAACGCACCGCACTCACCATGTTGTCCTCGCCAAACATGGCTTCTCGCTACATCGGCTGGCAGCAATTGAATAAAGTCGGCGCGAAAGCCGAGGGCACGTTGGGCGAACTTTGGAAGAGCGACCATCAACGCCTCCGCGCCCGGGCGCTGCACCTGCTTGCCCGCATCAAGGGTTTGGAGGAAAAGTACATCGGCGCGGCGCTCAAGGATGCCAATCCGGACATTCGCATCACCGGACTGCGCATCGCCCGCGAGCGCGGTTTCGATGTGATTCCGTTGGTAAAACAACTGGTCAGCGACAAGGACTCTGCTGTCCGACGCGAATGCGCGATTGCGCTGCGCCACAACACCTCCCCGGCCGCCCCGGCGCTCTGGGCCAAGCTTGCCCAGCAGCACGACGGCGCTGATCGCTGGTACCTTGAGGCGCTTGGCCTCGCGCTGGATCGACAGCAGAACAAATTTTTCGGTGCATGGCTCGAGACCGTTGGCAGCAAGTGGGATACACCGGCCGGCCGCGACATCGTCTGGCGTTCGCGCTCGAAAAAGACGCCTGATCTGCTGGTGAAAATTCTGCTCGATAAGAAAACCAAGGAGGCCCAAAAGCCGCGCTACATCCGCGCGCTCGACTTCCAGTCCGGCCCGGAGAAGGACGCGGCGCTGCTCAAGCTGCTCGGCGCGGGGAGTTGATCACTCGCCTGCCAGCAGCGACTCGATGTACGGCAAGTCGGCCGGTGTGGTGGCCTTGGGGTTCGGCTGGTTGCACTCAATCAATTTCACCTTTTGGCCAAGCACCTCGCAGGCGGCTGTGTCGTCGGTGATCGACAGGCCCTCGTCTCGCACCTTGGCCAAGGCGGCGAGAATGATCTCCCGCCGAAACACCTGCGGCGTCTGCACGGCCCACACGTTTTCACGATCGATCGTCCCGACGACTTGCAACTGGCCATCGCCGCGCTTGAGCGTGTCGCCCACCCGCCTGGCCAACACGGCCGCGCCGGTTTCGCGGGCAGCGGCCAAGGCGGCTTGAATCGCTGAACGCGGTGTGCAGGGCCTAGCACCATCCTGTATCGCCACTAACCCCGAGTCGGCAGCGGTGGCATTGACGCCGTTCCAAACCGAGTCCTGCCGCTCCTCGCCACCGGCTACGAGCTGCCACGGTTTTCCCGCGCCGATGCGCTTGGCCAATTCCTTGAACTGAGGCCTCGCGCCATCGCGAGTGACAATGATTATTTCACCAGACTCGGGAAGTTGATCGAAACGCTGCCATGTGTGACCGATCAAGGGCAGACCGCCAACGTCGAGAAACAACTTGTCGCCCCGGCCCATCCGGCTGCCGCTCCCGGCGGCGACAATGACAATGGAAACACCCGGCATAAACGCAGATCAGCCGACGAGGTCGTGCGCAACATGGCCATGGACATCGGTGAGCCGCATGTCGCGGCCGTCGAAGAAGTAGGTCATCTTTTTATGATCCATCCCGAGCAGGTGTAGCATTGTTGCGTGCATATCGTGGATCTCGAGTTTGTTCTCCACCGCGTGATAGCCGAACTCATCTGTCGCACCGTAAGTGATGCCCGGCTTGGCCCCGCCTCCTGCCATCCAAATTGTGAACCCGTATGGATTATGGTCGCGGCCGTTGCTGCCCTGCGCGAATGGCGTGCGGCCAAACTCGCCGGACCAGACCACCAATGTATCCTTTAGCATGCCGCGTGATTTGAGGTCCTGCAACAGACCAGCAATTGGCTGGTCAGTGGCACGGGCGTTATCTCCGTGGTTTTTCAACAGCCCACCGTGGGCATCCCAGCGGTCGTTGCCACCAATACGCGGGCAGGTCAACTCGATAAAACGCACGCCCTTTTCCACAAGGCGCCGAGCCATCAGGCACTGCATCCCAAATGTGCGTGTGTGCTCGTACTTGGCTTCGAGACCATAAAGCTTCCGGGTTGCCCCGGTCTCGCCCTTGATATCAATCAACTCCGGCACGGCAGCCTGCATGCGATATGCCATCTCGTAGTTGGCGATCGCCGACTCAAGTTCATCAACGTGACCCAGCCGGTCAAGCACACCCTGGTCGAGCTTGTTCAGCAGACCGAGCTTAGCCTGCTGCACCCCGGGCAGGCTTTCGCGCGGGCGGATGTCGGCCAGCGGTTCCTTGCCTGTCTTGAACACGGTGGCCTGATGGCTTGCCGGCAGGAAGCCGTTCCCAAAATTGTCCCAGCCACCAGACGGCACCAGGCCGCCGTTGAGCACCACAAAGCCCGGTAGGTCTGTCGCCTGCGTGCCCAAGCCGTAGCTCATCCAAGACCCCATGCTCGGCCGACCCTGCACGCCGAAGCCGGTATGCAGGAAAAAATTCGCGCTGTTGTGCTCGGAGAACTTCGAAGTCATGGACCGCACTACGCACAACTCGTCCGCCATCCCTCCGATGTAGGGAAAAATATCGCTGACAGTGAGGCCGCACTGACCGTATCGCTTGAATGCCCATGGCGACTTGAACGTGGTGCCAATATTGTCGAACTGAGTCGGGTTAATCTTCGCCGAAAACGGTTTACCATGATCCTTATCGAGCCGAGGCTTGGGGTCAAAGGAGTCAACCTGCGACACGCCGCCATCCATATAGAGAAAAATGACGTTCTTCGCCCGAGGCTCGTAATGCGGTTTATGCGGCGCAAACGGCGAACTCGACTTACCGTAAACTGGATCAGCCAAAAGACTGCTCAATGCTACAGCGCCAAAGCCGCCGGCGCAGCGTCCCAACATCTCACGCCGGCTGATCGGTCGCGGCAGATAATTCTGGCATCCTTCGCTGAACAGTTTCATTTTAAATCAACGGATAAAGCAGCACTCACTCATCGCCCAAACCAGAGTGGGACCCATCGCAAAAAGGTTTATCACAGGTGTGCTTACAGGCGCACCACGCGACGGTTTTAGCCTCGGCGATCTCAACTTTCTCGGGACCAAATGATGTACCCTTGTGCGAACCGTCACAGAAAGGTTGACCAGCTGACCTGCCGCAAGTGCACCACCAGTAGGCGCCGGGTTCAATCCTTTGTATGATCGGCTTGCGTTGGGCGATTGTTGGTTTATCCATAGCTCAGTTAATAAAAACAAATTCCTTAACATTGAACAGCGTGTGGCAGAGATCGGTGAGTGATTGCTTCAGTGAATCGTCTCCAGCAGCCTTCTGTCGTTGCTCGAAAAATTCTACCGCGACCCCGGCCTCCCATACCTCCGGGTCACGTCCGAACGCTTGCCAATACGCGCGGTTTACCAACTCGTTGGCGTCAGCGTTGCCACTCTTTAAAAGAGCATCAGCCCAAATGGCGGCCTGCTGATGCACAAACTCGTTGTTGAGCATGATGAGCGGCTGAGCTGGTGAGTTCGACACCATACGCCTGCCAATCGTGGTAAACGGCGTCGGCTTGTCGAAGGCAGTCAACATCGGCTGAAGATGATTACGCCGCACCTCGACATAAATGCTGCGTCGCCCATCACCGTCCATCGGGCCGCTACCGCCCGGGCTGCGGTTGGTCCGCATAAACGGCGTAATGTGCACCATCGGCCCCTTGCCAAATTGTCGCTTGTCGATACGGCCCGAGATCGCCAGCAACTGATCACGTATCACCTCTCCCTGCAAACGACGGATCGGCATGCGATGCAGCAGAGTGTTGTTCGGATCCACCCTGGCGCTGGCTATGTTCGGTTTACTCGACTGCCGGTATGTGCTCGAGAGCACAACCTGCCGAATCATGTCCTTCACCGACCAGTCGTGATCCATGATCTGCGACGCAAGATAGTCCAGGAGTTTCGGATGCGTCGGCGACTTGCTGGTCACGCCAAAGTTGTCGACTGTCTCAACAATGCCGCGGCCGAACAGGTGATGCCAAATGCGATTTACCGCCACACGCGAAACGAACGGGTTATCCGGATCGATCATCCTCTTGGCCAGGCCCATCCGGCCACTGCCACGCTGGGGGCGGTCGGTCACGCCCAACGCCTCAAGGAAGGAGCGTGGCACCAGCTCCTTGGCGGGTGTGCGGTGGTTGCCCCGAACGAGCACTGGTTCGTCCTCGCCGTTGCCGTCAAGCAGCGTCAACGCCCAAACTGCACCGGGAATCATTCGCTCTATTTCGGATCTGACCTTCTGATAGGCGGCAATCTTCGCCGCTGCTTGGTCAAGATCAGTCGGTTTTTCGAGAAGATTATCGTGGCGAATCACCCAGTTGAGCAATTGTGCCGTTTCACGATCCGCCTGGCTGGCGGCACAATCGTTGGCCGCAGTCGTCAGCACCTTCGCCAAGCCCTTGGCCAAGTCGCCGCCACTCTCGAGCAGCTTGGCCAAGCGTGAGTTCACTGGCTGCACGATCGGCGGTTCGCCGCCACCGAACTGCACCCGCTCAAGCGCAAACCCGCCTTTGGCTTTGAACTCCACATGCACGCGATGGCCGATGTAGTCTCGCACACGATGGCCGTGCCACTTCCACTCGTCGCCTTTGCTGTCAAGTTTCTGCCGCACGACCCCATGCAGCGGCCCGGCTACCTGCCGATGTGAATTGACCGCAAGAAAAACATCCGCCTTCCCCTTGTAGCGATACCAAAGCATGTCACCGTTCACGCCGAATGTGCGGGTGCGAATGATGCCAGTGAAGCGGGTGCTCAATCCGTCACTGCGGGCCGCTCCGTTTTCGTTGAACTCCTTAATCGGGTGGTTTGTGTTGTCGCCAAAGACCGGTGTGCCACTCTTCATTGGACCAGTTCCGAATTGCCTTCCACCTGTGAACCATTCCTCCGGATCCTGTGCACGACGATAATCGGCAATCATGTCCTCGGCGGTCCAGTCGCGCTCGCTCTTTACATAGTTGCGTTCGCCTTCCTCAACAGTAACGTTGACCCTGATCAACTTAGCCTGTGCCGCGGTGTCTGCCTCGAGTTTGCGCATC
>JASLKI010000086.1 GCA_030747575.1 Verrucomicrobiota bacterium
CCTTCAAACTAATGGCATCACTGGTGTAAAGCAGCGTACCCGGCGTCTTTGCCCCGTAATCCGTGGAGTCGAAGGTCCCTGTCCCGGACATAACGGCTCCATCATTGGCGTAAATCCGCAATATTGCCGTTCCTGTGGCTGCCTCAACGGCATCTCCGTAGGCCTCAAACGAAAACTCATCCACCGCAGCACCATAAGTCATTGCGACATCAGTAGCGGTCACTGCCACAACCGCCTTGCCGACGGTCAACTTGCCGTTGGTGTTTGTGATCTCGTAGTTATTGTCGGTACCAGCAGAAAGAGTGATATCATAATCACCAACCGCACTTGTGGCATCCGCACCTATGGTTGCCGCAGGCGCCGTATCCAAGACGGTGGCATCCTCGCTGTTCTCAAACCCGCTGTAGGTAATGGTCGCGGCAGGATTGGCGCTGCCATAGGTTTTGGCTAAAGCATCCGCCGTCGCCGACAATGCCTTCTTGGCGATCACCAAATCACCGGTAGGAAAACCTTTATAATTGTCATCATTAACACTTCCGACAATAGCATAGGTCCCCGCATTGGAAGGACCAGTTACCCCCGTCACGGCAGCCACAGCTGCGACAGCTGCTGTTTTTACGTCACCTACACTTACCGTAGTTCCATCAGCTAATTGCACACCCGCAGTTGCAGTGTCAGTATCATCAGCGGCAGTATATAAAACCGCTGCAACAGCATCAACAGCTGTAACTGCAGTAATCGGCGCAACCAAGGTTCCCCCCTGGCTGTAAGTCAGATCAACGGTAAGGCCTGCCGGAACGGTCGTCGCCGTAGCCACCTTGGCGGAACCGTCATAGGTTGCCGCCAAATCGCTCAGTGTCACGGTTGCCGTGGCCTTGGCTATCGTCAAAGTAGCAGTTTTAGTTCCCTGATAAAGGGTGGAATCCACAGTAGCGGTCACTGTGTAGGTTCCCGCGTTGGTCGGGCTGGCAACAGCCGCTCCTGCTGCGTCCGCGTAGGCCACCACCACACTTACATCAGCCACCGACGGTGTTGCTGTCACTGCAAAAGCGGATCCCGTGTAAGTCACGTCAGTACCGGTAAGAGTGATGGCAATCGTATTCTTCTCGACCGTCAAGGCGCCGTCCACATGGGTTATCGCATAGTTGGCGGCCGTCGCGCCGTAAACCACAATGCCGTATTCCCCAAGCGAAGAACTTGCATCAGCACCCGTGCCGACTGTTGCCTGGGTACTGAGCACTGAACTATCCTCACCATTTTGAAAACCGGTGTAGGTCAGGGTAAGAGTAGGATTGGCCTGCTGATATTCCTTGGTCTTGTCATCCGCGGTGATGGTCAAGGGAGCTTTCAGAATTCTCAGGGTACCCGTTGCGGAACCACCATACTTCGTATCGTTGACGGTAGCAGTGACACCATAGTCACCTGCCACAGTCGGGCTGGCCACAGCGGCTCCAGCTGCATCGGTGTAGACAATGTCAACAGCGACCGTGAGGGCGGCCCCGCCTGAATCGGCAACGGAAGCCGTCACCGCTTGTCCCAAACCGGTATAAACAACACTACCACCAGCCAAAGTGACATTCGTCGGGGCTTTATTGACAGTAAAGGTCTTTACCTGATATGCGTAATCATAATCGTCTGTTTCTGCAACGTAAGCTTCGACCGTGACAGTGCCGGAGTTGAGCAGGGTGATGACATTCCCGGTAGCCGTCGCGGCGCCAGTGACGAAATAGGTAACCGTACGCCCTGCGTCCACCGTCGCAACCGCTGTGATTGGGGCTGAACTAAAAACGACATCGGGAAGATCAGCCAATACAAGTGTAGTTGCAGCCTTGGTGATCGTCAGCGTGCCTGTTGCGCTTCCTGAATGATTGGTGTCATTAATGGTTGCAGTGACATAGTAGGTTCCCTGGGCCGTGGGGCTTTCAACCACAGAAAAGGTGTTATCCGCGTTCTCTTCCTTGTAAACCACGTCCACTGTCAGGCCATCAATCGCCGGGGTGGCCGTAACGGCAAGTGCAGAACTGGTATATGCTTGAGATGTGTTCGTCAGATCGATTGTCGTACCCAATTTGGTGACAGCCAAAGCACCAACAGAGTAGGTGATGGCGTAGTTGCTGGAGGAAAGACCTGCAGGTGTTGCCACATAGCTTCCAGCGTCAGACACCGCCTTGTCGTAGCTAACCGTCAAACCGGTGGTGACCACGGCCGGTACAGCAGCCACAGCTGGTACAGCAGCCACAGCTGCAACAGCTGCTGTTTTTACGTCACCAACCGCCTTGCCTGCCGGCAACGTATCGCCTGTAACGTATAAAACTTCTGCAACTGCATCAACAGCTGCAACAGCTGCAACAGCTGCCACTACATCTGTAGAAGCGGTTTCACCCCCAACAAAACCGGTGTAAGTCAGGGTTGCGGCCCAATCTGCCGAGGAAGGGGCAGCCAAACCATAAACAGTCGAAAGGTCACCCAGATCGGCCGTCAGGGCCGCGGGATTGATGGTATAACTGGAGGTAGTATCACTCGGATACCGAGTATCCGACACGGTTACAAGAACGGTGTAAGTATCTGCCTTGGTAGGGCTTGTAACAGCTGTCCCAGCACTATTGGTGTAAGTCACAGTGTGCGTCAAATCAGACGGAACCAGAGTCACGGGAGGTGCCTGAGCGGCGCTCGTATAAGTGGCAGCGGTGTTGTCTATTGTCACCGAACCGATGGTCAATGTCGCGCTTTCTGAACCCGAATAACTATCATCCACAACCGTGACAGATACTGCGTAATCCCCCGCAGCTGAAGGGGCCGTTACCGCAGGCACAGCAGTCACAGCAGTAACAGCTGCAACAGCTGCTGTTTTTACGTCACCTACACTTACCGTAGTTCCATCAGCTAATTGCACACCGGCAGTTGCAGTGTCAGTATCATCAGCGGCAGTATATAAAACTGCGTCAGCTGCATCAACAGCTGCAACAGCTGCAACAGCTGCAGCAGGCGCAAAAGATCCGCCAGTATAGGTAGTTGTCACCGTCAAACCAGCAGGCACCGTCACAACCGTTACCGGATGCTGGGAGCCATCGTGACTTTGGCTGGTTTCTGAAATGGTAATCGTTGCGGCCGCCTTGGTGATGGTCAGGGTTGCCGTGTCAGAACCGGAATAGTTCGAGCCCGTGGTAATGGTGGCAGTAGCCGTGTATGCACCGACATTTGTCGGGCTGGTCACAGCAGCTCCATTTGCATCGGTGTAGGTGACAGTAATCGGCTCACTCAAGGCGGTTCCACCTGAATCAGCCTGGGTTGGAGTCAGAGATTGGCCAGTCCCGGTATAGGCTACTGAGGCATCAGCCAAAGTAACCGTGGCCGTGGCACCGTTAACGGTGAATGATCTCACAACCGGCGCTGCAATATGATAACTTGCATCACCACTCTGAAAAAAGAAAACCTTAACAGAACCCTTGCCCAGCACGGTCAATAGTCCGTCGGTATCCACGGATGCCGGCCCTGCGACACCGTAACTGACCGCCAAACCAGAGGTGGCTGTTGCCGAGACACTAAAAGGCGCGACACCATACGTGACGTCATTGATGCTAGGAGCACTGATGGTCTGCGCTTGTTGCGCCATCATATTCCCCGAAAAGGAAAAGATCATGGCCGTAGCGAAAGCGAGCTGTCCCGCTATGGTGCGTCTAACTTTAGTTCCAATCATTTTTTTCATAGTTGAAATACTGTTTTGTTGAAGCTAGTCCAACGTGACAACGAACAACTTATCTATAACCGCCACCGAGTTGGCCTGAAGGCCAAACCCTTGGCAAGTCTTTTATTTCCAATAATATCCATGCTCCCAAGAGAGCATTTCACAGAGGAAACAGTTGTAGGTTTTTTACTTGTTCTGGTTGTTTGTATTAAGGTTTTTTAAGAGTGGCAACAAGCCGCTCCATTTTCGGATATAATCAATTTCGCCCAAAAAAGCTCTTTTTCTTCCGGATAATCTCAAGATCACCCGATACATACTTAAAACTGTAATTCTTTGATTCTGAACCACTTGGGACAATTTTACGCTTTTTCCTTTTCCCTTTACCCGTCTCAACAAGCTTCGCTACGGCTGGTTTGGTTAAATTCTTCACCGATTCCTCGTTGACAAAGCCCTTATATGTCACGGTCAATTCGGGGGTCTTTCCCCCTTCCTTCATTTTCTTGTCCTCTGCCCGGATAACCAATGATGCCTTGGCTACTTCAAGTGCCACCATTGCCGGCTTTGCAGGCATGAACTGGTCGTTTCCCATCTGAACGGCAAAAACACGCACCTTTCCGGCACCTTTTATGGTTATTTTTCCTCTTTTATCTACCGAAGCCGGACCGTTCACAAAAATCGAGACTGGCAATTTTGAACTGGATTTTGCCGTCACAACAAATGGTTTATCACCGTATTTCTTCCCAGAAAATGGACTTATTTTGACGGTTTGAACCTCCTTGGCTTCAAGCGCCGGCAACCCAAGCAACAGACAGAGATAACCAACCAGACAGATAACGAATAACCGCATCGTACCTGTCCCCATCAAGATACCGGGCTTGCTCCTCGCCTTCAATTGTTGGGGGGTTTACTGGAGAAGCTCTGCTTTGGCAAGCATTTTTTGTAAAAAATTATTCGGCCTTGGCAACAATCATCGTCAAGTCATCGACCTGTTCCGGGTTGCCGGAAAAATCCTTCAATATTTCAAAAACCGACTCGACGATTTTAGCCGCCTTCGACTGCCGGTTTTGGTGTACCGCCTGCAGGATGCGATCGACTCCGAATAACTCCCCTTCCGTGTTCGCAGTCTCCTCAAGCCCATCGGTCAGCAACACCAACACATCCCCCTTGTCCAAGCGCAGCGGCTTGGACACGGTGTACTCCGCGTCTTGCATGACACCCAACGGCATCCCGGTTCTCCTGAGTTCACTCTTCACCGTGCCGTCGGAGCCCAGGATGAACGCGGGCGAGTGGCCTGCGCTCGCATAAACAAGCGTTCTTTTTTCAGGATCGAGCTTGGCCAACAGCATGGTGACAAATCGCTCCTCGCCGACGTCCTCCCCGACCATCGTGTTTACCCGGGTCAGGATCAGTGAAAGATCGTTACGGTTCCGGGTGAGGATGCGGAGGTACGCACGGGTTTCCGCCATGAGCATAGCCGGACCGATACCGTGCCCGCTCACGTCACCGATCGCCAACGCCAGTTGACTGTCTGAGGTGGTGAGGTAGTCAAAGTAATCGCCACCCGTCGCCGCAGCCGGCCTGGATGCACCTGCAATGTCAAACCCGTCCAACTGCGGAGCCTTCCGGGGAAACAAGTGTTGCTGGATTTCACTGGCCACCCGGAACTGCTCCTCGGACTCATGCATCGCCGCCTGCTCCTTCAACCGCTCGGTGATGTCGCGCGCGTTGATCACCACCCCGGCAATCGCCTCGTCGGCCAGCAGGTTGCTTGCCGTGATATCCATCACCCGCTCACTCCCGTCCGCCGCAGCGAACCTGCCCTTGATGGCGAATTGTTTCCCCTCATGGCCAAGCGCCTGCTCAAACTCTGCCCTCAACCGATCCCGATCCTCCCCGTGCGCCAGCGCAAACCAGTCGCTGTCGATCAGTGCCTCGGCACTCGTGCCCAGCACTCGCTCGCAGGCCGGGCTCACAAATTGAATGATGCCCTTGCAATCCAGCACCGCAATGATGTCCGATGTGTTTTCGATCAGCGAACGATGCCTCAACTCGCTCGCTCGCAAATCCTTGACCGTCTGCCGTCGCGAGGATCGCACCGCAGCCTCGCGCAATTCCCGCTCCACCGCCGGAACCAGCCGCGCCAGGTTGCCTTTCATCAGGTAATCGTGCGCGCCGGACTTCATTGCGGCCACGGCGGTGTCCTCGCCGATGCCGCCGGAGACGATGATGAACGGGATGTCGAGTTGCGATTCCTGCAACACCTCGAGCGCCCTTGGCGCACTGAAGTCGGGCAGGTTGTAGTCGGCAAGTATCACCTCCCATTGCGCTTGCTCAAGGGCGGTTCGCATTCCGCCCTCTGTTTCCACCCGCTCGAACTCCGGCTCGAACCCCCCCGCCCGCAGCAGCCCGACCAACATGCGCGTGTCGAACTCCGAGTCCTCCACCACGAGCACGCGCAATGTAAGCTTCCCGTCGCTGGGGGGGGTGGGTTGGGCCGTCGTCTCGCTCATAATCCGCTTCGCTTGGCCAAGCTAAACCGCCTGGCAACCTTTGCGAAGCCTTGTTTGCAACACGGCGTGTTTTGGTTGACAACACCTGGCCAAGCCGATAGCAACACCGCCGAAGACACGCATCGATTCCATGAAACGCGCCGCCATTTTTTCCATCCTGTTTTCACTCACCTTGGCCAACGCCGAGACGTTCACCCTCAACACACGCGACCGCGTCAGGGACGCCGACGGCGACTGGGCCGTGCGGCAACAAAAAGTTCTTTGGGACGCGAAGGCGACGGCGGTGATCGTCTGCGACATGTGGGATCTGCACCACTGTAAAAACGCCGTCGGCCGCGTCGGCGAAATGGCGCCGCGCATGAGCCAACTTCTCAACACCGCAAGGGCCAGGGGTGCGCTGATCATTCACGCGCCGTCGTCGTGCATGGAGTTTTACAAAAACCACCCCGCCCGCAAACGCGCCCAAGCCGCGCCCGGTGCCGCCGTGCAACCCAAGGCCATCGAGAGTTGGTGCCACTGGATTGACAAGGTGGAGGAAAGCCAGGGCTACCCCATCGACCACTCCGATGGCGGCGAGGACGACGACCCGGCGGAGCACGCCGCCTGGGCCAAGCACCTGGCCAAGCTTGGCCGCAACCCGGGCAGCCCGTGGAAGCGGCAGGTCGCCCTGATCGGGATTGACCCCAGGCGCGACGCGATCAGCGACAGCGGCATCGAAATCTGGAACCTGCTTGAGGCACGCGGCATCCGCAACGTCCTGCTCGTCGGCGTGCACACGAACATGTGCGTGCTCGGCCGGCCGTTCGGCCTGCGCAACATGGCGCGCAATGGCAAAAATGTCCTGCTCGTCCGCGACCTCACCGACTCGATGTACAACCCGGCGAGCTGGCCGTACGTGAATCACTTTCGCGGCACCGCGCTGGTCGTTGAACACATCGAGCAACGGGTCTGCCCGACGACCACCAGCGACCAGTTGCTCGGCGACGAGCCGTTCCACTTCAAGGGCGACACGCCGCCACACGTCGTGTTCATGATCGGCGAGAGTGAATACAATACAGCCTCGACCCTACCGATGTTTGCGAAAAAACAGCTCGAGTACCGCGGCATCCGCTGCTCGTTTGTACACGTGAATGAAAACGACCCGAACGATTTCGCCGGCATCGAGGCGCTGAAGGATGCTGACCTGCTTTTCCTGAGTGTCCGCCGCCGCACGCCGCCCAAGGCGCAGCTCGACCTCGTCCGAGCGTACTTGGCCAAGGGCAAACCGCTCGTCGGTATCCGCACCGCCAGCCATGCGTTCGACCGTGAACCGCCCAGCGAACACCACGCGCGCTGGGCCAAGTTCGACGACGAAATCCTCGGCGTTGACTACCGGAACCACCACGGCAACAAACCGCCGAAAGCAGCCACCGTCATCCAAGCCACGGCTGCCGGTGCCGGGCACCCGATCCTCACCGGCGTGCCGCGCGACGCCTTCGAGGCAAGATCGCACCTCTACAAAAACAAGCCGGTCGCAACGTCTGTCACCGTGCTGATGGCCGGCACCCTCTCGGGCCGTGACGACATCAGCGAGCCGGTGGCGTGGACGAACGAGGCCAACGGCAACCGCGTCTTTTACACATCGCTTGGAGGCGTGGATGACTTTGGATTGCCGGCGTTTCAGCGACTGCTGCTCAACGGCGTCCTCTGGGCGCTCGACGAGCCGGTGCCGCCGGCCGACCCGCGAGTCGTCGCCAGAAAATAACCCGAGCCATAGCCAACGAAATCGAATCCAGCCAGCCGCAGGAGTCGAAGATGTCCCACGCCGTTGAAATGCGGAACCGCGCGTTGTCAATGAGACTGCGCACGGTGAATAGCTACGGAGTCGGCAATTCCGAGATTAGCCAA
The DNA here is from genome assembly GCA_030747575.1 of Verrucomicrobiota bacterium. Taxonomy (GTDB): domain Bacteria; phylum Verrucomicrobiota; class Verrucomicrobiia; order Limisphaerales; family UBA1096; genus UBA1096. The sequence continues at coordinate 8,083 of JASLKI010000086.1, forward strand.
ATACTTGGCCTTGGCCTGTTGCCCGCCAGAACATCATCATCGAGGAGGCGCAGCGTGTTGTTGCGGAGTTCTCCGCCTTCCCCCCGAGTGGGCGCGGCCTTGATGCGCTTGGCCAAGCCGGCTACGGCACGGGCGGGGCGAGCACTTCCTCGCGGGTGATTTTCGATGACGGCGTTGCATCGGCCCTCAAGTCGCCCAAGGCATATTGCAGTCCGTCCAGGTAATGCTGCAACACCGCCGGGCTCCAGTAGGTGGACACGTTGTGGCCGAGGTTCGTGTAAAACACACGGCCGCCCTCGAACGCACGAATCCACGACACCGGCACAGTGCGACCGCCCTCGGTATATTGTTTCTTCAACCCCTCGTTGCGGTTGAGCGGCTTCATCGTCTGCTCCGTGTTCAGGTCAAGGCTCACCAGCACGCGAAGCTTGTCGCCGCCGACATACGTCTCCGGCTTGTACTGGTAAATCTCGTCCTTGTGCCAGAAGCCCCTGCCCTTGAACGCCTGGTTGAGGATATGCTTCGGGTCATCGAGCTTGAACGACCACGTGCCGCCGCCACCCCATGGGTGTCCGTTAAACTGGCCGCCGATCATCCGCGCGCCGGTTTTCCATCTGTAAAAATTATCACTCGCCGCGTGGATGCCGGCGACACCTTTCCCCTGGCCAACAAAGCCGAGGATCGCGTTGCGCTGGTCGTCATTCTCGAGCGCCAGGCTCGTGGTGTTGTTGAACAGGATCGCGTCGTACTTTTCGAGATTGGCCTTGTTGAACACCGAGTACTCATCCGCCAAGTCGGCGGTGAACGCGCCGGTCTTCCTGCCCAACTCCTGGATGGCGAAGTTCCCGGCAACGATCGAGCCGTGCACAAACGTCTCGCACCGGTAAAACACAAGGATGCGCCGCGGCTTTTTCGGCTTGGCCGTGGCCTTGGCAGGCAGCGCTGCCAGCACCTTGGCCTTTGTGTCGTCGGTCAGCGGCTTGAGGCGTTTTTTTCCGTTCTCCCACGCGGCTTGGCCAAGCGGAGCGGCGGCCAAGCCAAGGGCCAGAAATATCATCGTCTGTGTTTTCATGATTACAAAGGAAGCGGCGGCAGGCTAGGCCAGGCGCAACCGAATGTGGAGCCTTTTGTCAGCCAACCGGCCCGGCATGGGCCGGGGCAACTTACGGGCCACGCTTGCCGGGCGGCGCCTCGGCAGGCTCCCCGCCTGGGATCAACTCGTCAATGACCTGGAACGGCAACTGAAACGGTACCAGCAACACCTTGGGGATGTGTTTCATCTCCAGCTTCGGCTGGCTGAGCGTGCCGCTCACCTCAAACTTGAGCATGCGCTCAATCGGCGACAACGCCAGGTTGAACAACGGCCCCAGCACCGGCCCGATCACCCACGTGTCTCGCAGCGCCTCCGCCACCACGCCGGCATCGTGAATCCGCCCATCAAAATCCACCTTCCCCTTGTATTGTAGCCGGATCAACGCCGACTTGAGCTCGAGATCCCTGGTCCCTACAACACCATCGGTGATGGTGAAGTCAGCCGTCCCCTCCGAAAACGTGCTCGCGCCCAGCCCCGGCATCAGGCTATCCAGCACGGGCGCGAAGATGCCTATCAGCGGAAGCTCCCACAGGTACCCGTCCTTCAGAGTCACGCTGGACAAACCGTTCCAGCTCTTCCAATCCTTCGAGTTGGCGGTGATGTCCAGCACCCCTTCCAAGCGGCCGCTCAACTCGGATTTTTTTTTCAAGATGTCCGACATCAGCCCGGTCAGTTCCGTATCTTTTGTCTCAAGATGAAACGCCAAATCCGCCGAGCGGTTCTCGTTGAGTTTTGCCGATAAGTTGCCACGCAACTCACCGCCGTAAAACTCGGCGACGAGGTTGGTGAGCGTCATATTCTGCCCGCGCCAAAAAATCTCGCCGTTGATGTCGCGTGAGTTGAACCTGCTGAAACGAAACGCCCCGCCGTCGATCTCGAAATGCAACTCCGCCGGGTTGCGCCCCGGGCCGGTCTGCACCCAGCCGTTGACGCGCGCCAGCGGTGGCTCGAGAAACTGATACGCCTCAAGCAAGCGGGCTGTCTTCGGGCCGATCGCCTTCGCGACAGCCGTCGGCTCGAGCCGGCCCACCGCGTTGGTCAGGTACAGCCGTTTGGAGCGCGTGTCGTAGCCCAGCGCCTCCACGCTGGCCTCGCCCTCCGGTCGGCGCACCACGGCGTTGGTCATGCTCAGAAAACCGCTGGTGAACGAAACCCCGGCCGTGAAGCCGTCGACCTGCTGCGCCCGAAAGGTGAAATTCGTTGCTGCCACCGAGGCGCGGAAGCCGGTACGCTCCCGCTCGCGCCACCGCCCCCACATCCGCCCCTCAACCACCGGTGGCGTCTCGAAGGAAAAATAATCGAACCCCTTTTTCTGTTTCTCCTCCTCGAGCGCCGGGGTGATCGCGTGCGGATCGATGTTGCTGCTAAAGTCGAACTGAAAATCCTGTGTCTCTGTATGGGTGCGCAGCGCCAGTCGGACCTCCCCCTCCGGCCGCCTGGCAACGAGGTTCGGTAGGCGCAAGGTGAGGTTCGAGTACACCAAGTCGCTCCGCACCGACTCGATCTCGACACCGCGAAAGCTCATTGGCCCTGAAGTCACTTGGCCGTTCAGCATCATTGTCGGCCGCACCTCGGCACGCCAATCCGGCTCCGAGTTGGTCCATTCCGGCAGTGTCACGCGCGCCGTGCCGGTGACCACAGGCGCCTCACTCCACTGATACTGCCTGAGCCAGCGCTGTGCCTTGGGCGTGAGCAGGTCGAACACATTGTGCAGGCTAAAATCGACCCGGCCCGCCGCCTCGGCCAAGCGGGTGACGATGTTTAAATCCGCCGAACCGCTCACGCTGCCGTCGTACAGCTTGGCGTCGATTTGGCTGAGCGCCAGGCGCGGCGCCTGCCAGACGCCGGCCAGCGACACCTCGCGAATCGCCAACCCCTTCTCGCCGGTGATGCCCTTGGCCAAGCCGCTGAAATCAGCCTCGTACGGCGCGAGCTTGGCCCAGTACGCCCAGTTCTCATCCGTCTCCGGCGTCGTAACGGCCCGGGCCAGGTTGCCGCTCAACCCGATCGACTCCACCGACGCATTGGCCGCTGTCACTTCGACAAGTGACAACTTGAAACCGACGCGCTCGGGGATGGCGTTCGTGGCCGACTGCGGCGCAGTGACGGCGACCGTCGCCGAGCCGACTGTCGCCGATGGCGACGCCAGCCCAGTGATAAGGAACGATCCGGTGATGCCTTCCGAGGCGCTTAGGTTCAATTCGATTGCCAAAGCATCCAGTGACCCCTCCGGCATCGTCACTCCGCCGGCCATCAACACGCCGCGGCCCTTCAATTCGCCGGGGCGCATCGCATCGCCGCCGAGTTGCAGGTGCAAGCTGGGCTTGCTGCGAAAGCTCACTTCATCCCGACGCTTGGCCAAGCCGGCTAGGCGCGCCTTGAACGGCCTGAGTTTTTCCGAAAGCGGCTCGGCATCGGGCTTCCGGGTAGTGCGCAGCGTCATCACGTTGGCCAAGCTCACGTCAACATCCACCGAGAAGCCCAACACGTCCCCTTTCAATTGTTTTGCTGTCATCGTGCCGGTATCGGCCAGGCGCAATTCGCCCTCCGGAAAACTCACCTTCATCGGCGGGAGGTTGGTGCCAGCGTCGGTGAGTTGCGCGTCAAACTGAAACCCGGTGAGGGACAACCCGCGAACGGCGGCGCGGCCCGAGAGGAGCGCGCCGTAATCGGGACGGACAACGCTGTTGCCCACGGTGAGCGCGACGCTGCCGGCGGCGTCCGACTGGCCAAGCCGCAGTTGGTCCACACGCCAGGCGCCGTTCCAATCCATCCGCAGCCAATCAAAATCCAATTGGACACCGCGCTCGGCCAGACGTGCCTGCAGGCTTCGCTTGACGAAGTCTGGCAGCCCAGCCTGGTTCAGGTAGAGAGCCGCCCCGGCGGCAACGAGCAGCAAAACGACGCACACCCTCAGCGGCCAGCGCCACCTGCGCCACCTGCGAACACGGTTCTTTGAATCCTCTGACACGGAAAACAGAAAAGTCGAACCTCCGGAAAGGTTCAGACACAAAAACCGGCGGAGCATTCAAACGCCGCCGGAGGGTGAGTATGCTACCGGTCTAACAGGGAAGGAAGCTTTCACCCGGCAGCTAGAAGGGTTTAAAAGGAAACTGGGAGCAAGGCTAGTCCGCCAACCGAAGGAGGTTTATGGCGGGCAACCGGAATGAGCGCCCCGCTCCCAGTCGTTTCCCCAAACAACGTCGTAGCAACCCGAAGAACGACGTTAGACAATGTATTAGCATCGGAAATGCCAAACGTTCCCACGGCAAAAAAGGCTGTTTTTTACTTGTTACGACTCTTGCCCAAGCGGGGTGACGTGAGAACAACGCGCGAGTTGCGTGAATTTCACGCTGGAACCGGACACCTGGCCAAGCGCAAAAAAAGCCGCCGGCGTGAACCGGCGGCTTGTTAATTGGTTGCTCCGTTTGGATTATTCTCCCCCATCACCGACCGCAAGCACGGCACGGTAAAATCTGGTGGCTACAATCCAAGTTTCCTTGGCCAAGGCCTCCGCACTGGCGGCATCGGTGAGCACGGCTTTGCCTGTGTCGTCGGTGACGACATTGGCCAGAGTGCTCCACGATTTCAGGTCGGTGCTGAACTGCAACTCGTACTCGGTTGCGGCGTCGCCCGTGACGGAAAGCTGCAGCCCTTCGGCGGTGATGCCCACGACTGTGAGGATCGGCCGGGTTTCCGGTCCCTGTATTTCGACCGTCAGGGTAACAGTGTCACTGGTTTCCGTGCCGGCACGATTTGAAACGACGACATGATATGTCCCTGAATCCTCTGCCTCTAAATCGGCCATGAGCAGTGTGCTTTCTGTGGCACCCTCAACCAACTCATCCCCATGA
>JASLKI010000087.1 GCA_030747575.1 Verrucomicrobiota bacterium
CTCGTTGGCTTCACGGCCGGCTTTCTTTGCCGCCTTGATGGTGCCTTGTGCGCGGAGCACATCGACGGCGGCCTCGACGTCGCCGTCAGTCTCGATGAGGGCTTTTTTGCAGTCCATCAGGCCCGCGCTGGTCATCTTACGGAGTTGCCCGACAAGTTTTGCTGTTACTTCTGCCATAATATTTTCTGTTTAATAATCAGTTACGCTCCCCAGTTGGTGCAACCGCGGAAGAAAGTTTTTTGAGTGGCGAAACGCCTTAGTCCTCGACCGGCTCGGGTGGGAGCAACTCGTCCTCGGTCAATTTGCCATCCTTGTTTTTGTCCAGCTTCTTGAGTGAGGCTAAAGCGCCCTTGATTTCCTCGGCGGAGGCTTTCCCTGCTGGTGCCTTAGCGGAGGCTTCCCGTGCCGATGCTTCCTCGGCTAGGGCTTTCGCTTCAACCTCGGCTGGGGCGGGCTCGGCGGCTGCCGGTTCGGCCGATGCTTTCTCTTGTTTTGCTGCTTTTGCCTCGGCCTCGGCTTTCAGTTTTGCGGCGGTCGCCTCGTAGGCCGCACGGGCCTCGATCATCGGTTGCGTGACAGCGCCGAGCACTACTTTGATGGAGCGGATGGCGTCGTCGTTACCGGCGATCGGATATTCGACCAGCGTCGGGTCGGTGTTGGTGTCGACGATGGCGACGATCGGCACACGCAACCGGCGCGCTTCAGCAAGTGCGTTGTGCTCGCGCTTGATATCAATGATAATAATGGCGTCTGGCTTGGCGCTCAGGTCGCGGATGCCGTTGAGGCGCAGGTGCAGACGTGACAACTCGCGGCGAAGCATCGACTGCTCCTGCATGACAAACTCCGCCATTTTGCCGTCAGACTCCATTGTCTCCAGTTCCAGCATGCGCTTGATGGAGCGCTTGATGGTGTTCAAATTGGTCATCATGCCGCCGAGCCAACGTTCGCAGACGTACGGTTGGCCGGTGGCTTCCGCCGTTTCCCTGATGGTGGCTTGGGCCTGCTTCTTGGTGCCGACGAGGAGCACTTTGCCACCCTTGGAGACGATTCCCTTGAGGAATTCCGCGGCCGTCTCAATTTGCGACGCCGTTTTCACGAGGTCGATGATGTGGATGCCGTTCCGGGCTTCAAAGATGAATTCCCTCATCTTCGGGTTCCACCTGCGCGTCTGGTGTCCAAAATGCACACCCGCGTCCAACAGTTCTTTTACATTACTCATACTTTGGTTTTCCAATTGTTACCGGCTGAATCCTTTGTACAGCCGTCCCGTGGAAAGACGGGATTTAGTTAGTTGTGGTTAATGCCTCCTCGGGCAGCCAAGCCCAAGGTTGAGTTTTAAAGGCGATTTCAGTCGGCGTTCGGTCGGGCTTCAAAAGCCCCTTTTCCGCCAAAAAAGGGCGCGCACCATACCAAAACCGTCCCAAGCCGCAACCCCCAATTTTCACTGATTTTCCGCCGCCGCCGCTTGGCCAAGCGGAAGGGCCGCCAAACAATGACTGGCCAAGAGCTGGTTCCGGCCGTAAAAATAGCTTTTTTAAGGAGACAAACAGCGTTTCATGCTGACAACTTTGGCCAAGGGAAAAAGGCAAACCAGCCGCATCATCGCGATTGCGCTACTGGCTGCCTTGTGGCTTGGCCAGATGCTTGGCCAAGCGGCCACCCACACCATCCAGCGCGGCGAGACGCTTGGTGTCATCGCTAAAAAATACGGTCTCAGCGCCTTGGCACTCGCCGCCCACAACGGCATCGCCAACCCCAACAATGTCAAGATCGGCCGGAAACTCGTCATCCCGGCCAAGACCGAGACGCTCACTTACACCATCCGAAAGGGCGACACGCTCAGCACGATCGCCAACAAATACAAAACCACCGCAGCGGCGATCGCCAAGGCCAACGGCATCAAAGATCCAAACACCATCAAGCCCGGCCAGAAACTCAAGATCACCAAAGGCACGACCGGCAAACCAACCAAGGCCAAGCCGGCCGCCATCGCCAGTTCGACCCTGCGCGAGATCAACCGGCCGCGCATCCGGCGCAACCGCTGGAAGCACATCGTCGTCCACCACAGCGCCGACAGCAACAACAGCATCCGTGGCATGGAGCATTACCACCGACACGCCCGCCGAATGGAGAACGGGCTCGCCTACCACTTCGTCATCGGCAACGGCGTCAACACCACCGACGGAAAAATATACGTCTGCGATCGCTGGAAGCGTCAAATCCAAGGAGGCCATATCGGCAGCGCCGCGCTCAACGAAATTGCTATCGGGATTTGTCTTGTGGGCAACTTTGAAAAGACGCTCCCCACCGCCAAGCAAAAGTCCAGCCTCAAGGCGCTCGTCTCACGGCTCCGGAGCCGCACCGGCATCCCCTACAACCGGATTTACACGCACCGGCAATTCCACCACCACAAAGAACTCAAGTCGACTATCTGCCCCGGCAGCCGCTTCAACCTCCGAAGCATCCTCAGCACCTGAACCCCTGCCGTGTCTGATCCCGGCTTACAACAGATACTGCTCCAAGCCAGCGAACGAGCCGAGGCGTGTGACTTAGACCAAACCGCCGGGTTGTCGCAACAACTCCTCGCACACGACTAGACCAACTCCAGCGCACTGTTTCTTCTGAGCCGCAGCCTCACGATGCTCGGCCGTAACAACAACGCCATCAAGGCGCTGAAAAAAGCGGTCAAGTCGCAGCCGGACGACATAGAGGTTTTCAATCTCCTCGGCCATTTACTCTACCACTCGGGCCGCCACGAGGAGGTCATGGACGCCTTCAATCGCTGTCTTGAGTTGAACCCTGATCTTGTCGAGGCGATGCGGCAGATGGCCAACCTCATGATGGGCAGCGACCAAGCCAACGCACTGCACCTCTTCAAGCTGGCTTACGCACTCGCGCCGAACCACGACGGCCGGCTGTTCGACTACGCTTGGGCGATGAAGTACTCGGTTGGCGACACGGAGATGGGCACAAACCTGTTCCGGCGCTGGTTCGATTTAGGCAGCGGCACCGCCGACCGGGGCAGCATCGCGTTGCAGGCACTTAACTACGCGTCCAACCAAAATTCCGGAACGCTGGCTCGACTGCACCGGGAGTGGGCGTCCCGTCACACCGATCCGCTTGGCCAAACGGGTGGCCTTAGCTGACCTAGTTGGACTCAAGCCACTCCAGCGCTTGGCCAAGCGCTTCGTCCGGGCTGCACAGGATCATCTCCCCCACCCGCGGCTTGATCTCGACATTGCCCTTGGCCAACGAGCGCTCGCCGATGCCGATACGCAGCGGGAAGCCCACCAACTCCGAGTCCTTGAACTTGATCCCTGGCCGCGTGGGGCGGTCGTCGAGAATCACGTCCACGCCCTTGGCCCGCAGTTCGTCGTAAAGCCGATTGGCCAGTCTCATCACTTCCGACTCCGGCTCGACGTCCAGCGCCGTGATGCAAACCTTGTACGGCGCAACCGACGTCGGCCAGATGACGCCGCTCTCGTCGTGGCACTGCTCGATCACCGCCTGCAGCGTGCGCGTCACACCGATGCCGTAGCAGCCCATGATGCTCGGGATGCTTTTGCCGTTTTCATCGAGGAACGTAGCACCGAGCGCTTCGCTGTATTTGGTGCCCAGCTTGAACACGTGACCGACCTCGATTGCGCGGCGAATCTTCAGCGGCTGTCCGGTCTCGACGCACAACTCGCCGGCCTGGACCTGGCGCAAATCTGCCCACTCGCCGACCGCGACATCTCGCTCGATGTTGACGTTGCGCAGATGGTGGCCGTCGTCGTTCGCGCCGGTAACCATGCCGGAGCCGCCGCGCAAAACCTCGTCGGCGTAAACTGGGATGCCGTCGACACCAACCGCGCCCAGGCTGCCCGGTTGCGCGCCAAGCGCCTTAACGATCTCAGCATCGCCCGCCGCGCGAAACGCTTTCGCACCCAGCGCGCCGCCGAGCTTGGCCTCCTCGAGCTGGTCGTCGCCGCGCAGTAACACGATCACCGGCTTGTCGTCGGCGACGTAAACGAGCGTCTTGATTTGCCGCTCTGCCGCGACGTCAAAGCGCTTGGCCAAGTCGTCGATC
>JASLKI010000088.1 GCA_030747575.1 Verrucomicrobiota bacterium
TCGCCACCACCAGATCGAAGCCGTATGGACTTATCGCGGCATCGACGCCACCAACACCCGGCTGCTCGGTGAGTTGCTCGAGTGTGACGACCACCGTGCACGCGCCGCGGCAACACACCAGCTTCGCTACTGGCACGATCAATTCGACAACGGCCCGGCGCTCCTCCGAAAACTCGCCAATGACCCGAGCGGCCTCGTGCGCATGGAGGCCGCCATCGCCGCTAGCTACATCGGTACACCCGCCGCACTCGACGCTTTGCTCGACACGATTAAGCATCCGAACATCGGCCACCTGAGCTACGCCATCCGCACCGCGCTCGGCTCGCGCATGATCGAGCCATTGTGGAAAGGTAATGTCGACTTCATCGCCGAGCATCCTGAACTGGCCGTGTTCATGACCGCCTTCAACCTGCGCCAAAAAATGTCGCCCAACAAACGTTACTCCGCAAAGGACGCGCAATTTGATTCACAGAAAAACTTGAAGGTCGTGAAGATCTCGGCGGTAAAGGAGAGAATGCTTTACGACATCACACGGTTCGAGGTGGTGGCCGGCCAGCCGGTCCGCATCGACTTCACCAACCCGGACGCCACGGCACACAACATCGTGATCGTAATGCCGGGTGCCAGCGAGGAGGTTGGCCTGGCGGCCAACGAGATGGCCAAGGATCCCAAGGAAGCTCAGCGCGGCCAATTTGTGCCCAAGTCAAAAAAAGTGCTTCACGCCACCCAGATGGTCGCCCCGCTCTCCGCAACCGCCCTACGCTTTACCGCACCGAAAAAGCCCGGCGACTACCCTTACATTTGCACCTTCCCCGGCCACTGGATCATCATGAAAGGTGTCATGGTCGTAAAGTAGCTCACAAAAAACCGCTTGCCCAAGCGCTTGGCAAACGGTGTTTCGTGAAGAAAAAGATTCGGTTTAATTGATTAATTCGCCTCGGGCGAAGGTGCGGCGAGGAGCTCTTCAACCTTCCCCTCAAGATCCGGACGGGCGTTCAGGTCGGCAAGGTTGCCTTGTTTATCCACCAACCACATCGCCGGGATGCTGCGGATGCCGTGTGCTGTCGAGATGCTGTTCTTCCAGCCTTTGCCGTCGAAGTATTGAGGCCAGGGCATTTTCTCCTTTTTGACGAACCGGCGCAGCGCACTCTCCTTGCTGTCGAGCGAGATGCCGACGATCTCAAAGCCTTTCGAGTGCAATTTGTCGTAGGCCCGCTTCACGTTGGGCAACTCAGCCACACATGGGCCGCACCACGTCGCCCAGAAATCAATCAGCACCACCTTGCCTTTCATCTTGGACACATCGATTTTTTTGCCATCGATGGAGGTGAACTTGATGTCCACCGGTTTGCCGACACGATCGTCCGCCTTGGGCTTCGCAACAGCCACCTTGATGTCCACGCCGGTAACGTCCTTAACAATCGCCTTGGCCAAAGCCATGCCTTTACCGCAGGTCTGATCATCGTTGCGGCATTGTGCCACGGTCATAGAGCAACCGCAGTCGCAACCCTCCTTGTTCGCTCTAGCAAGGATGGTCGCCTGTTGTTCCTTTGTGAAAGAACTAAGGTCAATCTCCGGCATCTGTGTGAAAGTGGTCAGCTTCGCATTTGATTCGGCGCCTAGGCCTTGATCCTTCGTTACATTTGTTTTTTCATCCGGCTTGCGAAGAAGGTAGGCGATTTCGGTTTCATTATTAATGATGGCCAAATCTAGCGGTGTTTCGCCGAATCTACTCTTCACATTCACATCCGCTCCTTTGGCGATAAAGAGTTCGACGACTTCCTTGTGACCATCGGAAGCCGCAAAATGCAAAGGAGTCCATGAATCCTCATCCTTCGCATTCACATCCCTGCCAGCATTCAAGTATTGTTTGACGGCTTCAATGTTTCCTTCAGCGACAGCTTCGTGAATTAAGATGTCTGGTGCTTTGACTTTCGGCGGTTCTGGTTGCGTGGCTTCAACAACTGGTTCACTGCCTTTCAATTCTTCACCAGTCTTGCCGCCGTGTTTGCGCAGGAAGCTGACAGTTTCATCCTGTTTTTTTTCGATGGCCTTATCTAGCGGTGTAGCATCTGCCTGATTCTTCGCATTCACATCCGCTCCTTCGTTGATTAGGAGTTCGGCGACTTCCTTGCGCCCTCTAAAAGCAGCAAAATGCAAAGAAGTTCCTTCGTACACGTCATCCCTCGCATCCACATTTACGTCATTCGCTAAGTACCCTTTGACGGCTTCAACATCCCCTTCCTCGGCAGCAGCCCAAATACCATCAGACTTCCCACACCCCACTAACAAGAGGGCTGCGATTGCGGTGATCAGTAATGATTTCATAACTGGCGAATCATCATCAAAACAGGTTCAGAGAACAAACCATTTTTCTCTTTTCTCAGAATTAATCGAAGAAAAGATGTTCAGGGTGGATGTTAGAAAAGAGCACAACTCGTTACCCCCCTGTATCTTCCGATTTTGCGGCCTGCTTTCCTTTTCGTTTTTCGTGGTAATCCCTAGCCAAGTTGCACTCGTCGACCAATAACTCGTCGAGTTTGTCCATGATGACGCTGTTGCCCTTGTGGTTTGTAAGACTCAAGTGCCTCCTGGTATGCCAGGATACGAAAGTGGAAATCTCCTATCGTCTCGACAGCGGCTTTGCGCCCGTTTTTAGCATAGCCGATATCTTCCAGCAAATGGGCGTTTAATTCCTGCTCAAAATGTTCGCCGTCGCGACTAACGACGGCGACCGCGGGATGCAGGCACGGATTTGATAAAACCCTCGAGGATGGCAGATATCTCTTCGGAGTTTAGCTCGCCATTTTTGTCCTTGTCACCGTCGGTTGACCATTTTTTAGCGGCGGCTTGAAGCTCAGCAGCGGTGATTTCCCGGTCACCGTCAGAGTCGGTCGCATAGCTAAAGGCCCGGGCAATGATAACGCTCGTGCCGATGGGCCCACCGAAGCGATCAGAGGGGCGTCGTTGGCCCCCACGATCCGCTTGGCCTCCGACTCGGCCTCCACGCTCACTGGGCTGTTCACCGAGCAAGTTTGCAAAACCTTGAATTAGGTCTGGTCGACCAACCGATTTTTCATCACCGGCCCACGCAGCGTGCAGTTGCGTCCAAATCTCCTGAAACTTTCCCTTGGCCAGGCCGGACTCAGCCTTGGAGTAGGCGAGGAATTTTTCCGTGATGCGCTTGGCCAAAGCGGGCGCGTCAACGGTCGGGCGCGCAATTCCGCCGGCACCAGCCGGGCGACGACCACCAGCACCACCAGCACCACCAGCACCGCCGGGACGACCACCGCGACTTCGCATGAGTCGCGCGGTGACTTCCGGCGTGTCACCGTACAACTGTTGTGCCTTGGCCAATTCGACTTTCAACTTTGCAATGCGATCCTTGTTTTCCGGCTTGGCAGCAATATCGCTCAATTCATGCGGATCGTTTTTCAAGTCATACAGTGCGGCTCGATCCTCCTTGGGACGGTAAAACAGTTTCCACCGATCGTTGCGAATGGCGCGCTGGTCGTCCATGTACGCGGTGAAAAGATGATTGCGCACCTTGGCCTGTTTGCCGTGGATGACCCCGGCCAGGCTTTTGCCCTCGACCTCGTCAGGGATAGGTAGGCCGGTCAGTCCGCAGAGCGTCGGGTAAATGTCGTACAAATAAACAAGCGCATCCGACGAGCCTTTCGGGACACCGGCGCCGCTGGCAAAAATCTGCACGCGTGACGTGTGCTCGTAGGCGTTTTGTTTACCGGACTGCCCATGGCTGTTCATCGCCATGCCGTGATCGGTAGCAAACAGGATGATGGTGTTTTCCGCCTGGCCGGTTTTCTCGAGCGTGTCGAGCACACGGCCGATGTGGTGGTCGAGGTGCGAGATCAAGCCGTAGTACGCGGCGTACTGTTGCTTGGCGCGATCGACCGGCGATGCATCGCCGCCGCGACCACGACCACCGCGACCGCCGCCCCGACCGCCGGTGCTTTGCCGCTTATCGGCCAAGTCCGGGCGAAGCGCGGAGTGGTTCGGCGGGAGCGTAATTTTTTTTGGGTCGTACATCGCCGCCCACTTGCCTGGCGGCGTCACCGGCGAGTGCGGTGCGGTGAACGGGATGTAGCAGAAAAACGGCTGCTCCGTTTTCGACTGCCGATCGATGAAGTCAATCGCCGCATTTGCGAACATGTCGGTGGAGAAGGTTTCGCCGGCATCGTACGGCACCATCAGCCCGGCGATCATCTGGTGAACCGGCACGTTGACATGCGACCGGGCCGCCCCGCCGAAGAACACCGCCTCGGCCTCATCGAAACAGTTCTCGAACGACAACTCGCCGTTGTGCCACTTGCCGGTGGCGAACGTTTTGTAGCCAGCTTTCTGGAACACCTGCGGCATCAGCACCCCGGAGTCGAGCCGCAGCGGCGCGCGGAACAGCGGCTTGCCGCTCATGAGCATCGCCCGGCTCGGCAGACAGGTGGCAGCGGTCATCGAGCCTTGGATGTACGCCTGGTTAAAAACGAAGCCGCTGTTGATGATGCGATCCATGTTGGGCGTCTTGATATCCGGGTTGCCCAGCGCGCTAAAGGCGTCCGGCCGCTGGTCGTCGGTGAAGATGAAAAGAACGTTCGGCCGCTTGGCCGACGCCGCGCTTGAAGCGATCGCGCCGATCAGCGCAACAATGAGGGTCAGTGTTCGTGTTGTCATGACAGGTAAATTCGAAAGACGGCCAAGGTCGGGAAAAGTTACAGAAAAAAAGCCACTCACCGCTTGGCCAAGCGCGGGCGTTATTTCTGGCGCTTGGCTTGGGTGGTGATGTACGGCGGCTTGTCGAAGGTGGAACCGTCGCCGAGGACGCGCGGGTCGCGGGCTTTCTTCAAGCGCCCCATCAACTGCCTGTTCAGTTTCGCCTTGATGGCCGTAAAATTTTCGTCGCCGGCTACGTTGTTGACCTGGTCGGGGTCATCGGCGAGCACGTACAACTCTTCGCGCGGGCGTTTGGAGAAAGCGTAGTCGTAGTGCCACTTCCATTTCTCGTCGTTGCGCCGCTCGATGAGCCACGCCTTGGTTGGGCTGGCGTCGAGGTCGCCATAGGTGACGAAGGTGTTGTTCTCAAGCGTCTTAAAATCCGGCGCACTGTCGGCGGTGATGTTGTACGGGTTGCCCATCGGCCAGCGATCCGGCGCGAAGTTGATGATATACAAATAATCCGCCGTGCGGAGAGCGCGCTGAGGATAGGGCAACTGCCCGTCCCGAGCCCTAGCCACGTGGCGTTCACGACCAGTGATCACCCAGTTGCGTTTCTTGTCAACGAGACCCTGGTTCTTCGACTTGAGCACCGGTACGAGGCTTTTGCCGGTCATCACTTTAGGACGTTTCACACCGCCGATCTCGAGAAAAGTCGGAGCCAGGTCCATGAGGTTGACGAAGTCATCAACGACGCGGCCACCGGGTTGGCCGGGCCACCAGATGGCCAATGGCACCTGCACGCCGAAGTCGTACAGGTTACATTTGCCGCCGGGGAAACCGGGCGCGCCGTGGTCGCCGCTGATCACGACCACCGTGTTATCCAACTCGCCCAAAGACTCAAGCCGCTTGATGATCAGCCCTAGCGCGGTATCGAACGCCTGCACCTCGCCAAGGTAGTCGGCAAAGTCCTGCCGCACCTCGTGCTCGTCCGGTAAAAACTTGGGCAACTTACCCTGAAGGTCATCCGGGTTGATGCCCCACAAATCCTTGCCGGATCCCTTGGTCCATTTGCGGTGCACGAGCGTCGGGCCGAACCAGTAGCAAAACGGCTTGTCGTCACTGCGATCGTCGAGGAACGCGTTAAAATTGCCCATCACCTCGTCGTAAAGAACCTGCTTGGCATCCTTGACCAACATGCCACCGGCCACACGCTTGGTCGTCATCTGCGAGAAGCCGTTGAAGATCCGACCGCTTTTTTCATAGGAATATTTACCGGCACCGTATGGCGCGTCCACGGGAGAACCAGGAGTCCAAACCTTGTACGTCTCGCCGATGTGATAGCCGGAGTCGCGCAGCATCAGCGGGTACGACGGAATGGCGGCGTCCCACTTGGCCCCCTGCAAAATCGCGCCCATGCCGGTGCGGAAAAAATATTGGCCGGAAAGCAGCGAACTGCGGCACGGCGTGCACGACGGCGCGGTGACGAAGGCATGCTTGAACAAAACGCCTTGATCCGCAATGCGATCGAACGTCGGCGTCTTGACGACCGTGTTTGGGCTGGGGCGGGTTTCCACCTTGGCGTACGCACTGGCGTACTTGCCCCAGTCATCGGCAAAGGCAAAAAGTATATTGGGTGTTTTTTGCTTGGCAAATCCTGGCAATGCAAATACAACGCCCGCCGCAAAAATGGATAAATGCTTTATCATGATAAATAAATTCGGCTCTAATAACCGTAGCTCAGTCACCATTGACGAGCCGCTCGCCAATTATGAACTCACACTTCACCCACACAAGCCATTCCTCTACGCGATTTTTCTCGGGTTGTTTGTGACATTATCGGGTTGGATGACATACCCGGTTCATGGCTCTAATTGGAACCAATGGCGAGGTAGTCTCGGCGATGGAAGTCACACGAGTGATCCCTGGCCTGCAAGCATTGATGAAAAAACATTGGTGACGAAATGGTCCTCGGAAAAACTAGGCGCAAGCTATTCTGGTCCGATTACCGATGGCAACTTGGTCTTCACCACTGAATCGTCCGAAGACAAAGAGTCGGTTTTGGCATTCACGCTTAAGGATGGAAAACTTAAGTGGAAACAAAACTGGTCCGGCAAAATGAAAGTTCCTTTCTTTGCCGCACGAAATGGTAGCTGGATACGATCCACCCCAGCTGTGGCAAATGGCCGAATTTTCGTTGGGGGCATGCGGGATCATCTTTTGTGTCTTAACACCAAGTCTGGCGAGATAGAATGGGAAATTGATTTTCCAAAAAAATTCAAGTCACCTTTGCCCGACTTTGGATTTGCCAGTTCACCGCTCGTGGATCAAAAGCACGTTTATGTTCAAGCAGGAGCAAGTTTCAACAAGATTGACCAAGAAACAGGAACAATCATTTGGCGAACAATAGGCGACAAAGGGGGAATGTGGGGAAGCGCCTTTTCCTCCCCTACCTTTGCAAAAATTGACGGACAGAATCAAATCCTGGTACTGACACGTTCTGATCTAAATGGCATAAACCCAGAGGATGGAAAAGCTTTGTGGAAGATGCCTATCAAGGCTTTCCGGGGGATGAATATACTAACCCCTTTACCGTTCAAGGATGGTATTTTTACCAGTGCATACGGCGGTGGTTCCTCATTCATCCGTGTAGGCAACAAACAAAACAAATGGTCAGCAACGCTCAAGTGGAAAAACAAATCCCAAGGTTACATGTGCAGTCCCGTACAATACGATGGCAAGGCCTATCTCCATCTACGGAACAACAGGTTTGCATGCTTTGACCTCGAAACCGGCAAAGAAGAATGGGTCAGCTCTAAAAGTTTTGGCAAATACATGAGCCTTATCATCAATAATGACAAGATTCTGGCCCTGGATCAAAAGGGCATACTCTACCTGATTCAAGCCAATCCCAAAAAACTGAACATTCTATCCGAACGCCGTTTGCCGAAAGGTGAGTCATGGGCACATCTTGGAGTTCAAAACCGTATGGTGATGGTCAGAAGCCTAAATCGACTGCACGTGTTTGATTGGAAAATCTGATTAGTTGCTCTCAGCCAAGAGGAGCGAAACTATTTTGGCCTACCCAGCAACCAAGGAGTGATGCTTTGGATATTTGTTCGGGTTGCTCGAAAGGCGATTAAAACAATCGCCTTAGCTCGGTTAGTAACAAAAAAGAGGTGCCGCGCCACCTTGATTTCTTTATCTCACTGAACATAACTCAACACAAAAAATCATGAAAAATCGTATGCTATTCATTGCACTGTTTGCCATTAGCTTTAGCGCTAATAGCCAAGCTGAACCTCACAAGGTTGATTTCTCCAAACCTGACATGGAGGGGTGGAAATCAACAACATCAACCAAGATGATTACCTACTCGAAAAAACGGTATATCTCTGGCGGTGGCGGTGGAATAAGTGGTGGCGGTGGCGGTGGTCAATGGGTCACAGATTGGCAAAAAAACAAGTCTGTGACCTCGAACGTATTTAATTCGATATCAAGCGATGTTGCACGAATGAACACTGTTAAGCCCTTTGCAGCAAAAACTACAACACACATGAGCGACTGGAATTTGGAGACAACTTTCATAAGCCCTAGGCTGGACTTGACGATTAATGATAATGATGAACTGAGTTTTGAGTACCGTCACAAAAATGGGATAGAGGTAAAGCTTGGTTATTCCACCGACGACGGCAAGAAGTGGAAAATGCTCAATAATACAAAACTCAACGAGTCTACATCATTTAAATCCAAAAAAGTGAAACTTGAAAACGTATCGCAGACAAATGAGTTTCGGGTTCAATTTGTCATCACAGACAAAGCTGGGAGAGTCATCGGCAATCCAAGTGATTTCCTCGAAATTAAGAATCTTAATACGCCCCCGTATTATGATCCGGATATTAAGAAGTCGCTTCACTTGGCTGCCTTTGAGGGGGATGTAAAATTGGCTAAAAGACTCCTATCAAAAGGAAGGGATGCAAATGAACTGCTACTTGGCCATAGCGCTCTTCACGTTGCAGCATTTCATGGGAGTATCGATGTGGCCGCCGAGTTGGTAAAAAATGGTGCAGATGTGAATATCCAGCTAGACCCGAAGGCTATCAATGACGTTGAAATCAAAAAATACACGGTGAAGGAGGGAGACACTTTTATCAGCATTGCTAAGGATCATCACTTAATGGATCCCAAATCCGGCGCTGTTCAATTTCTGCGTTTGAATGAGATTTGGTTAAAGGGAACTGCACTGAAAAATAATCCTCCAACCTTCGAAGTTGGTGAAGTGGTTAAAGTTATCGATGCAAATGCAGGCTCAGAATGGTTTAGGCATACTCGCGCATTAAAGGGGCAGGATGGTAAATTGGAAAACCCGCTAGGATTTTCTCAAGTACTTGGAAGAGTTCCCGCCCTAACCCCTCTAGAACTTGCATGTGTTTCTGGCAAAATAGAAATGGTATCCTGGCTTATTAAGAATGGGGCAAATCCAGATGGAGCCCCTGGGATTCACAATGGGCTGTGGACTGCTTTAGGTAATCAAAATGAAACTCTACTGCGCGTTCTATTAGAAGGGGGTGCAGATGTAAACATCGAGCGAGGCAAAGGAGATACTCCTTTTCGTGTAGTTTGCACTAGAGGGCTACCTTACTTTGCAAAGATTTTGATTGAGGCAGGGGCTAATTATAATTTCAAGGAAAAGTCTTTGGGTAAAACCTCCCTAAGAGCAGCAGCACATTTCGGGAGGACAGAAATGGTACAGTTACTTCTTGATCTAGGCCTTGATCCTGATGTGCGAGACGACTGGGGGTGGACACCATTGCACGTAGCTATCAATCCAGAAACAGCCAAAGCTTTAATTGATGGGGGCGCAAATATTCATGCAAAGGCAAAAGATGGCAATGAAGCAATTCATAGCTTGATTGGAGAAAACATGCTCGATTCAGTAAAGTACTTATTATCACTCGGAGTAGATGTAGACACACATGGAAAAAACAACATCACCCCACTTCATCAAGCCGTGATTTTTAATCATGTGGATGGTGCCAAAATGCTCCTTGAGAATGGTGCAAATATAAAGGCAGCAGACAACAAAGGGATGACCTGTTTGCATTTTGCCCGATCCGAAGCCATGGTTAAGTTTCTAATTACAAATGGAGCTGTGGTGAATTCATTGTCAACCGACAAGACGACACCATTGCACTATGCTCCAAATGAAGAAATCGCAACGCTGCTTATTGATAGCGAAGCAAATCTAAATGTAAAAGATGCTGATGGAAGCACTCCACTACACTGGGCAGCTTCCAGTCGTCCCGATGTAGCTAAAGCACTGATTATTGCTGGAGCAAATTTAAACATCAAAGATTCATCCGGTCTTACTCCACTTGATAACGCAAACAATGAGTCAAGAGCTTTATTATCGAAGAAGGGAGCCAAGCTGGGGAGTCAACTTGTCATGCTTGAATATGACTTGGTCAATCGTGAACTGATTATTGACGGAGTGGCAGGAGAGACCTACTCAATTGAGTACAGCACAGACTTGCGAAATTGGAAAAAAACGACCTCTCTCACAATGGACTCAGTAAGAACAGTTTACAGTGACAATTCTGCAAATAACTCAGCTATACAATTTTTTCGACTGAGATCTTCAAACTGAGTGAATCAAGCGCATTGAGTATGTTGTGAAAACACGAATCTCCACTTCTCTTAGAATACTTTAAATCGATCAGATTGAAGGTTGGAGTAGTGAAGCAGGTGTAGGTAAGCTAATCTGTTGCTGCCTACCCAGCAACCAAGGCACGATGTCGGGCAAACGGTTTGCGGAGGGACTTGGAGAGGTCGTCCTGCAAGGCTTGCACTTCGCGGTACACGGCGACGTTTTCGGCATTTGGCTCGGCGGTTTCACGCGTGTTCAATTTCACAAAGCGATCGGTGATTTCCTCGATGCTCACGTTGTCGCCCTGATTGTTGCGCAGACTCCACAACGCCTGCAGTGCAGCTCCGTAAGCCGCCCCCTCGCCCACCTTGAGCGTGACAACCTGAGCGTTGAAAATATCGGCCATAATCTGCCGCCAAAGTTTGGAGTTTGCCCCACCGCCAGTGGCACGAATCTGAGTGGGCTTGACGCCGAGTTTCTCGAGTCGGCGCAGGCCGTAGTTCATGCCCAGCGTGACACCCTCCATCGTCGCACGCGCAAAATGTTTCCCGGTAAACGTCCCGGCTCGGACACCGAAATAAACACCGGTTCCGTCCGGCACGTTGGGCGTGCGCTCGCCCTCGAGGTACGGGAGCAGCAGCAAGCCGTCGGAGCCAGCCGGAGCCTTGCGCGCGGCGGCCTCGTACTGGGCGTGCGTCCACTTGAAATCCTTCCGGATCAATTCGGTCGCCACGGTGACGTTCATTGTGCAGAGCAACGGCAGCCAGCGGTTGGTCGAGTCGCAGAACGCGGCGATCTCGCCCTTGGAATC
>JASLKI010000089.1 GCA_030747575.1 Verrucomicrobiota bacterium
ACCAGACAGTCATGTACCCCAAGGGCAAAGTCACGCCATCCGGCATCAGCGATCGGCTGCTGAGCGACTATCCGAACATGTTCGGTGACATGTCGGCCGGCTCCGGGCAAAACGCACTCATCCGCGACGAGACGCAAGCGGTCGAGTTCATCAAGCGGCACCAGAATAAGTTGCTTTTCGGCAGCGACTGCAACGACATCATTGGGCGCGGGCCAAGCTGCATCGGCGCACGAACGATTGGCATCATCCGCCGGCTGATCCCGCACACGAAAATCCAGGACAAGCTTTTCAGCGGCAACATCCGTCGCATCGTCCGCATCCCTAAATAACCCGTCGCTTAGCCAAGCGCGGCGGCTAGCAGCTAGTCGGCACTTCCTGCAGCACCTTGATGCAATGGGGGATGGCACCCTCGACGAAGCCGAGGCACTCGACGGCGCCCTTGGGTTTCCCGGGCAGGCAGATCACCAGTGCCGAGTCGATCACGGCGGCCAGGTTACGTGAGAGGATCGCGTTGGGCGTGATTTTCATCGATTCGATGCGCATCACCTCGCCGAAGCCGGGCAGTTCGCGCACCGCCATTTCCCGCACCGCCTCGGGGGTCACGTCGCGCGGGGCGACACCGGTGCCGCCGGTGGTCAAAATCATGTGGCAGCCTTTGTTCACCTGCTCGCGCAATGCACGCTGGATGTCGCGAACCTCATCCGGCACAACCGCCTCGGCGGCAATCTCCCACCCGTAGCCGGTCGCGGCCTCCTTCAACGCCGGCCCACCGGCATCGTCGTAGACGCCCTGCGTCGCGCGATCCGACACCGAAATGATTCCTACCTGAATTTGCATCGTTTGCGATTAGTAAATCAATTGAAACTCCGGCAGCATCGTCACAGTCCACAGCACGTCCTCGACCGACTCGGCCGCATTGTCGCCGCGGATCAACTCGGCCAACATCGCCGACTCCGCTTGGTTCGGCGGACGGCCAAGCGCCGCCCGGAACACCCGCTTGGCCAAGTGCTGTTGCCCACCGCCCTCGTCGGCCAGGACGGCGGCTCCGTCCTTGATCAATTTCGACAGCACCTCGCCGTTGGTCAGCGCGAGCGCCTGCAGCGTGGTGGCGGCGGACGGGCGCTCGGTGGTTACCTGCTCGCGGTTCGGCCGGCCAAGCGCAGTGGTCAGCGCCGTCTTGTTTTGCATCGACTCGCGAAACCGTCCGCCAAACGCCAGCACCGAGCCGCTGATTTTCATTCGCTTGGCCAAGCCCCACGGAGCCATGTCCGCCCCGCCCAGCTCCGAGGCCGAACGCCATGTGGTGTCGTCGAACTCCGGCTTGTTCCAGCCATCGGAACCGTCGGTGCTGACCTTCCACGACTTGTCGGAGACGAGATCCATCGTCGAGCCGTCCGCAAACTGAAACCGGATACCCAGCCAAAGCCCGGCGGGATTTTTTCCGCTACCCTCGTTCGTGGCCAAGACCGTGACGAGATTTTCGCCTTGCTTGAATCTCTTGGCCAGGTTCCGGAATTTCGGTTCCTCCCAGTTTTTGCCGGCGGTCCCGTTGCGTTGGTTCACCAGCAGGACGAACGAATTGTCCACCACGGCGATTACATCCGCCGTCGTGGGCTTGTCCGGCAACTCGATGCGTTTGCGAAAAAACGACGTGCCCGGCTCGACACCCTCGGCCGCCTTGGCCGTGCTCCAGATCCATTTGCCCTTCGGCAAATCGTTCTGCTCAACTCCACCCGTTACTCCCGCGAGATTCGCTCCATCGAACTCGATCTTCTTCGCCGGCGACGGCTTCCAGTTGCCGGTGAGTGTCGCCACAGCATCGACAAACTGCTCGGCGGTCATCCGCCGCACGGTCGCTCCCCGAAAAACATAATCCTTTTCCGCCTGCTCGGCGCCGTTCACGGCTCGCAACTGATACGCGTGCGACGTCATGATTTGCTCCATGGTGAACTTGAGATTATAGCCGTTATCGGCGAGGTCGCTGGCCAGCAGGTCGAGCAGGTCGGTATGCCACGACTCGTTTTCCATTTCATCGACCGGCTCGACCAAGCCGCGGCCGAGGAATCGCGCCCAAAGCCGGTTCACGATCGTGCGGCTGAGGCGGCCGTTCCCGGGACTCGTCACCGCCTTGGCCAACTGCTCGATTCGCTTGGCCAGATCCGCCTTCGGGTCGATCGCGCCCAACTCCGGATGGATGAACCGCACGCCGGAAATCTCGCCGGTCGGCTTGTCGCACCGTACCAACTCCAGCGGCTTGTCGGCATAGACGCTGGCCAGCGCGTAGGCATCGGACAGCGACCAGTCGTTGATGAAACTGTCGTGGCAGGAGGCGCACTTGAGGTTCACGCCCATGAAAATCTGCGAGATATGTTGAGCCGCCTGCATCGGCGGTTTCTGGCTGGCGTTCACCACGCCGCGCCAGACGATGCCCTTGGTGAAGCCCCGCGAGTGTTCCGTCGGGTTGATCAGTTCGTACACGACCTTGTCGTACGGTTTGTTGTTGTAAAGCGAGCCGTAAAGCCAGCCGGTGATCTGCTTGCGGCCACCGTCGATAAAGCCGGTGCCGGCGTAGTCGTTGCGCAGAATGTCGTTCCAAAACGCCAGCCAATGTTCCGCGTACGACTTGCGCTCATCAAGCAACCGGCGAATCAGCGCCCGGCGTTTGTCCTTCGCGTTGCTGGCGACGAACGCGTCCAGTTCCGCCACCGGCGGCAACAGGCCGATGGTGTCGAGATAAACGCGCCGTACAAAAAGTCGGTCCGAAACCACCTCGCCAGTCGTCACCCCGTGCTTGGCGAAGTACGGGGCCAAGATGCGATCGACCGGATGGCCGCCCTCGTCGCCGGGTAACTCCGGCCGGCGCGGCGTGAGGTTCAGCACCGGTGCCTTGGCAAACGTCGCCCCCTCCTCCCACGGAAGCCCCTGGTCTATCCAAGCGCGCACCAGACCGACTTGCTCCGCCGTCAACCTCAAGCCCTTTTTCGGCATGACATCGTCGGGATCAATGCCGGAAATCAACTCAACCAAGTAGCTGTCGGCGCTCTTGCCAATCACTACCGTCGCTCCAGAGTCACCGCCGGCGAGCAGTTTTTCACGCGTCTCGATGCTGAAGCCGCCCTTGGCTTTATCTTTGCCGTGGCACTTGGTGCAGCTCTTTTCCAGCAACGGCGAAATCTCCCTGGAAAAACTGACCTCGTGCTTGGCCGGCGGCGGCAGCTTGGCCGTCTGCTCCGCTGTCAACCCGGATTGCACCAAACCAACCGAGCCCATCAGCAACCCAGCGCAGGCAAACACATTTCCAATCAAACCGTTCACGGTTCGCCGAACATAAAACCACCCCTCCGGCTAGGAAAGGAAAATGAACTACGGCTGGCTCGCCTGAACCTCATAAACCTGAAGGGATCCTTTTTCACCCAACTTGGCACTCACGTGTTTGAAAGCTGGATCTGCATCCAACTGCTTCGCCAACGGCGAGCCGCCGATGGCAACTGCAAACCTGGCTCCGGAATGTTTGTACGCTTCTAGCGAAGCTGGCCTGACATCGCCAAACCAAGGCTGGCCGAGGTGCCAAGCGACGTACAAACCAAGCCGATGGCCCTCCGATGAAACAAACGTCGAGCCGACGATTGGCCCAACCTTTCCCGCACTTTCCATCCGCTTGGCCAAGTCTTGCGCGAATGAGCCAACAGGTGATCTTGATGGCGAACGCCACAATATCGGCAACAGGAAAAGCGACGACAAAACAAAGCCAGTCAGCCAGTTGTTCGCGAAGAATTGTGAAACGAGGCCAAGCGTGAGAATCATGATCAGCGGCAGGAACAAATAGAAATAACGCAGATCTACTGGCATGACGTAAACTGGCAGGTAAATACCGCCGAGGCAGATCAGCGGGATGACCATCCATCGCCAGCGATCGGCCAGCCAGTTTTTCGCCCACGGCCGTTTTGCGAACAGCGCCAAGCCGAAAACCAGCGTCCCGACCCCGAACCATCCCAATAATGCCCCGATTCCGTCGAAGACCGCCAAGAAGTGAAACACCGTTTTGGCGTTTCGGCCGATGAGCGAAAGTTGATGCGAGAAATTTTCGCCGCTCGCGAACGGCGACCAGTAGTCGTAGCCCATCCGGCTCGGGTCTTCCCATGCCGTCACCCGCCCCGGCTCCGGTTGATAAATCGTGCTGCCGAACGGATGCGGTGCCGGCCGGTCGTTACCCGGACCGACGATCGCATGGGCGATCGGGCCTGAAGTCGAGAAGGTCGGCTTGTCATATTTCAGCGACAACACCGTGATCCACGGCGCGGCCACCAGCGCCAACAGGCCAAGCGCCACGCCCAATTGCCGCCAAGCCGCCTGCCGGTTTTCCGCTTGGCCAAGCCGCCAGCACAGCGCCAGCAGCACACTCACCACCACGCCCACCGGTAGTGCCACCGCCTTGGCCAAGTAAGCCAAACCCCAAGTCGCGCCGGTGCCAAACGCTCGCCGCCGATTCGCCAGCCAATCCCGTGACACCGCTTGGCCAAGCGCAAACGCCATCAACCCTGCGACCAATAAGTCCGGCGTCACGTGGTCCGACATCCAGCCGGGAATCGTCAACGCCAGCACCCAGGCCACGATCAACTCGTCGATCGACCGCAATCCCACTGAGCGAACCAAAAAAAGGCTCCCGTGGAAAAACACCGCGCCGGAAATCAGCATCGCCAGTTTGCCGGCGAGCAGCGGCTCAACCCCCAGCCACAAAAAAGGCACCATCAACCAACTTAACAAAGGCCCCCAGTAGCCGTTCACCGCAAAACCCAGGTTGCCGACCGACCAATACTCGGCAACGCGCATATAGGCGATGGCATCGGTGTTCAGCCGCGCCAAGTTGTTCAGCATCGACACCAGCATCAGCGCGTACGCCACGACCCAAGCCATCCGTAGCCAAAACCGCAGTTTCGGCTCGGGCAACTCGACGGCTTGCTTTGTTTTTTGGGACAACAAAACGGATCAGGCGTTTTTCGTGAAGACGAACAGATTGTTCAAACCCAATTGAAATGTCTTGTGCGTGACCAAGCTGAAGCCTGCCGACTCGAATAACGGCGTCACTTCACCCGGGTCAAAGCCGTGATGCTCCTCCAGCGCCGTCCCGTCCGCCAAGCGGAAGAATCGCAACACAGCCAAAATGACATCGACCCTCGGCGACGGCACGGTCAGCACCACGCGGCCGTTGTTGGCGAGCAGCCGGTGGCACGCGCTTGCCCAAGCCGCCTTGGCCCCCTCGGGAACATGCTCAATCACAGCCAACATCGCAATCGCCTCGAACGATTCGCAAGCCGGCAGGTCGTCGGAGAAATTTCCTCTCACGAACTGCACGCCGGGCACGTCCTGTGGCTTGGCTAAGCGCGGATCAATACCCACGCCGATGAAATCATCGCCAGCGAGGCGGCACATGAGTGTGCCGTCCCCGCAGCCAACGTCGAGTACTCGCGTGGCCTTGTCCAAGTGCGGAAGTGCCTTACGAATGCGCCAGTTTCGAATGACGCGATCGAACCATTTCACCCCTCGCCTCCCTTGCTCTCCAGACCAAGCACACTGAGAAAGAAACTGCCAAGCACAATTTGAAAACCAAGGGCCAGGGCCAAAATCGATGGGATCACTTGGCGAAGCACGACCGAAGGGTTGAGTTGGCCAAAGTCCTTTTCACTCCAACCGAGCGTCGCTGACACCGACCCGCCAAAGCCAACCAGCATGAGAACTCCACCGACCGCCAAGCCAGTCTCGAGGGTGATGTAGCGGGACGGTTTGTTGAGCGTTGGGATCTGGTGAAGGAGCCCCTGCTTAATGGCGAACGTCCGCGTGTATAACGCGAACAGCACCGATTGAAAACCGAGCAGCACGGCCAATGCCGAATAGGCCAGTGTGTGCACATCGAGTTTCGCTTGGCCGAGCTGCCGCGCCTCCGGCAACAGCCATCCGCCGACGCCCAGACCAATCAGCATCAGCAAAAGGCCAGGATACAGAAAAAGCCAACGTGGACTGAACAGCAGCATGAACCGCAGGTTCCGCCAGCCATCACGCCAACTACGCAAGTGTGGCGGCCGGCTGCGACCATCCGGTGAGAGCGTCGTTGGCACCTCGGTAATTTGCAGACCAAGCAGCGTCGACTTGACGACCATCTCGCCGGCAAACTCCATGCCGGTCGTCTGCAATTTCATCCGGTCGTACGCCGCACGACTGAACCCGCGCAGACCACAGTGAAAGTCCCCGGCCGGGCAGCGGAAAAACAACCGCCCCAGGCCACTGAGCACCGGATTGCCGAAGTAGCGATGCAGCGGCGGCATGGCGCCGGGCGCGATGCCGCCTTTGAATCGATTGCCCATGACGAGGTCGCAACCGTCACGCAACTCTTCGATGAACGGCATGAGCGCGGAGAAGTCGTAGCTGTCATCGGCATCCCCCATGATGACGAACCGCCCGCGCGCCGCCGCGATCCCTCCCATGAGCGCGCTTCCGTAGCCCTTGGCCTCGACCGGCACAACGCGCGCTCCCCCGGCCTCGGCGATGGATTGCGAGCCGTCGGTGCTGCCGTTGTCGGCGATGATGATCTCGCCTGAGACACCGTTGTCGGCGAGGCAGACGCGGGCTTTTTGGATGCAGACGGCGAGCGTCTCGGCCTCGTTGAGGCACGGCATCACCACGCTGACTTCAGGTGAATCGCTGGTCTGTTGCCCGGGCATAAGTCGCGCTTGGCCAATCGCTTGGCCGAGCTGTTAGGCACACGATGCCCGAAAGGCGGCGGCGCGACAATCGGCGATTGTTGGTAAATTTTGAGACCAGTCTCATTGACTTGGCCGAGAATCCCGTTAAAAATCGCCGCAGTGGAGATGGAAGTGAGAGAAGAGGCGAAGAGGAAATTTATCGATTTCCTTGAGAAGAAGAATCTTCGAATCACAGATCAGCGGCGCATCATCATCGACACGGTGTTCGATACTGAGGAGCATTTCACCGCCGATCAACTGCTCGAGTGGGCGCGACACAAAGATCCCCACGTCTCCCGTGCGACGGTCTATCGCACCCTGCCGCTGCTTACCGAGAGCAATCTCGTCCACGAGATGGACTTCGGGAAGCCGTACAAGTTTTACGATCCGAACTACTCCGACCACCCCAACCACAAC
>JASLKI010000090.1 GCA_030747575.1 Verrucomicrobiota bacterium
GCACTTAAAAAAACTCAAATCGGCCTGCCGTAAAATACTCACCGTCAAATAATCGATGAAAACCGCCACCGAGCCACTGACATTTGCCAAGATACTCAAATTGACGTCTGATTGGCTCTGGGGGATGCCACTACTGGTTCTGCTGATCGGCGGCGGGATTTTCTTCATGGTTTACTCTCGGTTCGTCCCTTTTCTGTATCTACGCCATAGCATCCAGATCCTGCGCGGCAAATTCAGCGATCCCAACGATCCCGGCGAGATCAACCACTTCCAGGCACTCTGCAGCGCCCTATCCTCAACGGTCGGCATGGGCAATATCGCCGGCGTGGCTGTGGCAGTGACTGAGGGCGGTCCGGGCGCATTATTTTGGATGTGGATCTGCGCGCTGGTCGGCATGGCAACCAAGTTTTTTACCTGCAGCCTCGCCGTCATGTACCGCGGCAAAGACCACACCGGCCAGGTTCAGGGCGGCCCGATGTATTTCATTGTCGAGGGACTGGGGATCAAATGGAAGCCGCTTGCGATGGCTTTTTGTTTCTTCGGACTGTTCGGCTGCCTGCCGATGTTTCAATCCAACCAACTCACTTCCATTGTCAGCGAGATGTTCCTCAAGCCAAACGAGTGGTTTGTTGACTCGGACAAAAATGTCACCGCGCTTGGCCAAGGACTGTTCGGTGTCTTTATGGCGATCTGTATCAGCGTGGTGATCCTTGGCGGCATAAAGCGGATCGGCAAAGTCGCCGCCCGTTTGGTTCCGTTCATGGTGTTGCTCTACGGTAGCTGCGCGCTGGTGATCCTTTTCATGCACGCCGCCCAGGTGCCGGAAGCGATCGCGCTGATTTTCAGCGACGCCTTCACCGGCGAGGCGGTTGCCGGAGGCGTGCTTGGCGCGGTGATCTCGACCGGTGTGCGGCGCGCGGCATTCTCGAACGAGGCCGGCATGGGCACCGAGGCCATGGCCCACGGCGCGGCCAAAACCAAGGAGCCGATTCGCGAAGGACTTGTCGCCATGCTGGGTCCAATGATTGACACACTGATCGTCTGTACCATCACCGGCTTGATTATCCTCAGCACCGGTGTTTGGCAGGAAACCGGCAACAACCCGGACGGCGTGCTTCTCACCGCCGAGGCCTTCACAAAGGGCATCCCGGTAGCGGGTCCGTATCTACTGTTGGTATGCGTGCTCTGCTTCAGTTTTTCGTCGATGATCGGCTTTTCATACTACGTGACCAAGTGCGGCATCTTTCTGTTCGGCCCAGGAGCTCGCATCCCGACGATTTTATTTTACCTCGCCGCAATTGTCGTCTCGGCGATTGTGAAACTGGATGACTTGATCAACTTCCTCGACATCATGTTCGGTATGATGGCCGTGCCGACAATTCTCTCCACCCTGCTGCTCTCGCCCCGCGTGATGGCCAAGGCGCGGGAATACTTCGCCACGCTTGCCCAAGCGCAATAGCGATTGAAAAGCCACCGCCGGGCCACTACATTGCCCGCGACTTATGAGTACTTCTTCTGCAGGAATCCCTTGGTACGTTTGGGCATTGATGACGGTCATCTGCTGGGGCACTTACGGCGTGTGCATGCACACCGGCTCCGCGAGCATGAAAAACCCCGAGCACGGCCGCATCATGGCTTTTCTATGGGTCGGCTTGGCCTATTTTCTCACCGCCGTCATCGCGCCGATCATCATTCTCAAGCTCAAGGGCGGCCCGATTGATTTTTGGGCCTACCCGGCCAAGGGCTGGCAATGGTCGCTCATCGCCGGGACACTGGGCGCCATCGGCGCGCTGGGTGTGCTACTGGCGTTCGGCGCGTCACCAAATCCGCCGGTGTACGTGCCGGTGGTCATGTCGATCATTTTTGCCGGGGCGCCGATCGTGAACGCCGTCGTCAACACCACGAAAAACAACGGCTGGGCCAACGTGCAGTGGCCGTTCGTGCTCGGCATTGTGCTCGCGGCGCTCGGCGGCTTTCTCGTCACGAAGCACGCGCCCAAGCCGAGCCCGCCCGCCGAGGCCAAGGCGTCCCCTACCCCGTGATGCCGC
>JASLKI010000091.1 GCA_030747575.1 Verrucomicrobiota bacterium
GGGCTGGATTTATGCTGCGGAACGGGTGATATCGCCATCGGCTTGGCCAAGCGGGGAGGCGCGCTCGTAGGGATGGATCTCAACCGACCCATGCTAATGCAAGCCGCCGCCCGCTTGGCCAAGCGAGGGAATCAGTGCGTCAGGCTCGCCCAGGCGGATGCCTTGAACCTTCCGTTTGGGAACCACTCACTTGACTTGGTGACGATCGGTTACGGTTTGAGGAACCTTGGTAGCATGGAAGACGGTCTTCGGGAGATTACCAGGGTCCTGAAGCCGGGAGGGCGTCTGCTGATACTCGATTTTGGTAAGCCGGCCAATCGGTTGCTCCGATCAGCTTATTTCCTATACCTCGCATGGATTCTGCCTGTTTTTGGCTGGCTATGTTGCGGCAATGCATCCGCCTACGCTTATATACTGGACTCGCTGAAAAAATATCCTGCACAAAAAGGAGTGTCAGCCAAGCTGGATTTGCTGGGTTATAAATCCGTTCAAATAATAGATATAATGGGAGGGACAATGAGCATTCACGTTGCGATTAAGCAATGAAATATTAACTGTACCTTTACTTATTCAACTATCCAGTACCTCCTGAAAAAACATTATATTTCGACTTGTAAACAATTTGTTATAGGGTATTATTCAACCTTTGCGTCGGTATATGGCGCGATATAACCCCAAAGAGAATGAGCAAAGATACAGTTAAATTATTCCAACGAGCTCGTGCGGTATTGCAATCCGAAAAGGATTCCCTATCGAAGGCTTTGGCAAACGCGCAGGCAACTGCAGCGGATGCTGAAAAAAGGCTGGCTGAGATTGAAGCCGCCTTGGGAGGTGCAGGCACTGCGCCGGCCAAGCGACGTGGTCGTAAGTCGAAGAAAGCCGCAGGCAAGCGCCGCGGTCGTCCGGCGAAGAAGACTGCAGGCAAGCGCGGTCGTCCGGCGAAGAAAAAGGCGGCCAAGAAAGCACCCAGAAAGGCTGTAAAAAAAGCCGCCAAGAAGACACCCAAAAAGGCTGTAAAGAAAGCCCCTAAAAAGGCGGCCAAAAAGGCCTCGGCTAAGAAGGTGAAGAACAAGCTCTCCTTGAAGCAGGTCGCCTTGGCAGTAACCAAGGGTAAGGCCCTGGATGCCAAACAAATCCTTGGGGCAGCCAAGAAGGCGGGTCACAAGTTCTCGGGCAAGAATCCCCTGAACTCCCTTCGCGTGATGCTGTACACCAACAAAAAGGCGTTCAAGAACAACAAGGGTAAGTTCGTTGCGGCTTGAACCGTTTTTCCGGATCGCCCGTTTGCCGGTTTTGACCGGCGAGCTTGAATAGCGGGCGGATAAAGGATATTGCAATTCCCGGCGGCGTTTGCCGCCGGTTTTTTCTTTTTATTATGTTAGCCAAGCGAGTGATTCCCTGCCTGGACGTGCACGACGGTGCCGTTACGCGCGGGGTGCAGTTTGGCCGTGCGGAGGAGGGGGGACTGCGCAGTGTCGGCGACCCTGTCGAGTTGGCCGTTCGCTATGATGAGCAGGGCGCTGACGAGATGGTTTTTTTTGACATCACCGCCAGTGCACACGGGCGCGACACGATGGTCGATGTGATGGAGCGGGTGGCGAGCCGTTGTTTCATGCCGTTGACGGTCGGAGGTGGCATTCGCTCGGTGCAGGACATGGGCATCATGCTCAAGGCGGGTGCGGACAAGATCAGTATAAACAGCGCCGCCTTGGCCAAGCCGGAGTTAATTCGCGAGGGCGCGGAAAAGTTTGGCAGCCAGTGCATCGTCGTCTCGGTCGACGCCAAGAAAACTGTTGATGGCAGGTGGGGTGTCTTTTCGCACGGCGGCCGCAAGGAAACCGGTTTGGACGCGGTCGAGTGGTCGGCCCGTGCTGTTGAACTCGGCGCTGGCGAGATCGTTTTAAATAGCATCGACGCCGACGGCACGAAGGCCGGCTACGACTTGGAAATCACGAGGCGCATCAGCGAGTTGCTGGATGTCTCGGTGGTGGCCAGCGGCGGCGCCGGTTGTCTCGAACACATGGCCGAGGTGCTGCACGAGGGCAGGGCCGACGCGGTGTTGGCGGCGAGTATTTTTCACTTCGGCGAATATACCGTCGCCGATGTAAAGGCATTCTTGAAACAGGACGGCATTCCTGTCCGCACGATATAATTATGCAGATGAAGTTCATTGAGAAACTAAAGTTCAACTCGGATGGCCTGATCCCGGCCATTATACAGGAAGAAGGAACCGGCCGTGTGTTGATGATGGCGTGGATGAATGAGGCCTCGCTGAAGTCCACGATCGAGACAGGCAAGACACATTTTTGGAGTCGCTCCCGCC
The DNA here is from genome assembly GCA_030747575.1 of Verrucomicrobiota bacterium. Taxonomy (GTDB): domain Bacteria; phylum Verrucomicrobiota; class Verrucomicrobiia; order Limisphaerales; family UBA1096; genus UBA1096. The sequence continues at coordinate 2,324 of JASLKI010000091.1, forward strand.
AGAAATACTGGATGAAGGGCGAGTTGAGCGGTCACACGCAGCAGGTCAGCGACATTGCGTTTGACTGTGACGGCGACACGCTGCTGGTTCAGGTCTCGCAGCATGGTGCGGCCTGCCATGAGGGCTATAAGTCCTGCTTTTTCCGCTCGACCCGCGAGGGGGGAGGGGTCGAGGTCACCGAGGAGCAACTCGTCAACCCGGACGAGATCTACAAAAAGTAATCCCGCTTGGCCTGTATTGTGTTGGCGTTTGGGGAAGCGCGCCGTTTAGACTGTCCGCCGCATGGAGTTTTGCCGTCCAACCAAGGATGAGTTTTGCCGCTTGGCCGAACAGGGAAACCTGATTCCGGTCACGCGCCGGTTGTTGGCCGACCAGGAAACTCCGCTGACGGCTTATCGCAAAATTCGTGGCAAGGGCGAGTCGTTTCTTTTTGAGTCGGTCGAGGGAGGGGAGCATCTCGGCCGCTACTCGTTCGTGGGTTGCAACCCGCGCGGGATGATCCGCCAAGTCGGCGACACGGTGGAGTGGATCGAGGGCAGTCAAGTGCGGGAGACGTACAAGGTTGTCGGCCGTGGCGGGGCCAAGTCGGAGGGCCAAGTCGGCGACGGGCTCGAGGTCGTCGAGAAAGTTCTGGCCAACTACAAGCCGGTGGATGTCGATGGTCTGCCGCGATTCACCGGCGGTGCGCTTGGCTTTGTCGGCCACGAGTTCATCCATGACATCGAGCCGGTTGTGCCGCGCCCGCCGGAGGACGAGCTTGGCACGCCGACGATTTGTTTCATCATCGCCGACCAACTGCTGGTGTTCGACCGGGTGGCGCAGACGCTGACGATCATCGTCAATGGCATCATCGATCCCGGCGACTCGCCGGCGGAGGTGTACGAGGCGGCGACCAATGAGGTGGAGAGGATCGTGGCAATGCTCGAGCAGCCGAGCGAATACAAGCCGGTGTCTTTCCCCGACGAGTTGCCGGAGAAGGAATTCCAGTCCAACCAAGCGAAGGATCGTTTTCTCAAGAACGTCGGGAAGGCGAAGGAGTACATCAACGCCGGCGACATCATTCAGGTGGTCGGTTCGCAGCGTTTTTCTGCCCCGGTGGATGCGTCGCCGCTGGACGTGTATCGCGCGGTGCGCTCGATCAATCCGTCGCCGTATATGTTTCTGCTGGAGTTTGAGGGCTATTCGCTCGTCGGCGCGTCGCCGGAGATACATGTGCGCTGCGAAGATCGGCGGGTGGAGATTCGCCCGATCGCCGGCACGCGGCCGCGCGGCAGAAACGTCGAGAAAGACTTGGCGCTGGAGAAGGAGTTGCTCGCCGACCCGAAGGAGCGCGCCGAGCATGTGATGCTGGTTGACTTGGCGCGGAACGACATCGGCCGCGTGTGCGACTTCGGCTCGGTGGAGGTGAAAGACCTGATGATCATCGAGCGATACAGCCACGTGATGCACATCGTCACGCAGGTGGAGGGCAACCTCACGGAGGAACATACGCCGTACGACCTGATCCGTGCGACGTTCCCGGCAGGGACGCTCTCCGGCGCGCCGAAGATTCGCGCGATGCAGATCATCTCCGAGTTTGAGCAGACGACGCGCGGGCCGTACGGCGGCTGCGTCGGTTACTTTTCGTTCACGGGAAATCTCGACTGCTGCATCACCATCCGCACGGCGTTGCTGAAGGGTGGCAAGGCGTACGTGCAGGCCGGTGGCGGCTGGGTGGCCGACTCGGTGCCGGAGAGCGAGTTTCAGGAAACGGTCAACAAATCCAAGGCGATGATCAAGGCGCTGGCGTTGGCCGAGAGCTTCAGCACGCAGTAGTGCCTGGCCAAGCTTACGGCCCGGTGAATAACTCGACGTGGTGGCCGTCGGGGTCGGCGACGAAGAGTTGAGAGGCACCATCGGGGCGGGTGCGGCGTGGCAGATATTCCTGCCCGATGCTGTTGAAATGACCCTCCCACTCGTCGAGATTGTCGGCACGCAGGGCGAAGTGGTTGCCTCGCGGCTTGGAGCGCGTGTCCAACTCACGATCGCCGATCAGGTGCAGTTCCTGAAATTCGCCCAGCCGAAACCAAGCGCCGGGGAAGTCGAACGCCGGCCTCTCCACCGGCTCGAGCTTGAGTGCGTCGCGGTAAAATTCGCAGCTTTTCTCCACATCGGTGACGTGAAGCGCGACGTGATTAAGTTCATAGTGTGTCATGCAAAAAATCGGTTGACGGTTAAAAGGGTATCCCTACAATCGCCGTCCCCTTGGTGGGGTCGTAGCTCAGTTGGTAGAGCACCACAATGGCATTGTGGGGGTCGCTGGTTCGAGACCAGTCGGCTCCACCATTTTTTTCTCGCTTGTTTCAAGTGTGGCTCAGGAAATTGACGGTATCCTGCTGCACCATTTGTGAGAGCTGATTCCCTTCCAGTTTTTGATTTCCTCGTCGGCGCCTGAGCTGACCAGATACTTGGCCAGGTGAAGGGGAGTGTTTCCGTCGCAGTTCTGCGCGTTGACGCCCAAGCCCCGCTCGACGAGCAGTTCCACAATCGCCATCGAGTTTTCGTTCGGGTTGAGCGCAATGATGGAGGTTGAGTTCATGGGTTCACCAACGGCACCGTATTCAACCACGAAAGGCTAGCTGAATCGAACGGGTGAGGGAAGGATTACTGGACAGTAAAAAACCTTGTTTTCAACCGGCAGGATGAGGCAAGCTTTCTTCGTTGAAAAAAATCAAACATCAGATGGGGAAGAAGCATCGGTCGATGCCAAGCGTGTGAGGGTTAAATTCAGTCAACTTGTGGTGTGTTTTTTTCTGGTTGTCTTGGCCCGACCGGCCAGCGCGTGGTCGGCCGATCGGAGTGGGGATGGCTTGGTGGTGCTGTACGATTTCCGCTTGGCCAAGGGCAGCATCGTCAAGGATCGATCCGGCGTTGGTAAGCCGCTTGACCTGAAAATCGAGAACTCGAAAAACGTACGCCGCACCAAGGGCGCGCTCGAGGTGCGGGGCAAGGCGCTCATTCGCTCCGACAAGCCGGCGGCCAAGGTATTCAACGCCGTGCGCCGCTCCGGCGAGATCACAATCGAGGCGTGGGTGCATCCGGCCAATGCCAAGCAGGATGGCCCGGCGCGGATGGTCACGCTGTCGGGCGGCAGTTCCGAGCGCAACTTCACGCTTGGCCAGGAGGCCGACAAGGTGGACGTGCGGCTTCGAACCATCAAGACCAGCGGGAACGGCATCCCTTCGCTGAACAGTCCCGACCGTAGTCTGGCTCCCCGCTTGACTCACATCGTGTACACCCGCAACCGGGGCGGCCGCGCGCGACTTTTTCTCAACGGCAAACAGCAGGCGGAAAAGCGCGTGCCCGGCGCAATGGCAAACTGGAACGGCAGGTACCGCCTGGCCCTGGCCAACGAGCTTTTCAGCGAACGGCCCTGGTTGGGGACGTTTCATCTCGTGGCGATTTACAGCCGGGACTTGTCGGTTGGGGAAGTCACGCAACATTTCAAGGCCGGCGTAAACGCCCGATCCACCGGCGCGCAACTGGCCACGCGGAAACAGTCTGCGAAGGAACAGTTTTTTGACCGGGAAATCGCACCGTTACTTTCGCGCCATTGTCTCGAGTGCCACGACACAGTGAACCACAAGGGTAGGCTGGATCTTTCAAAAAAATCGACCGCGTTCTTCACCACGAAAAAGGAGACCGTGATCGTTCCTGGCAAGTCGGCGGAGAGCCTGTTGTGGGAGGTCGTCGAGGCGGACGACATGCCGAGCGAGCGTGATCAGTTGAGCGTGGACGAAAAGAAACTGCTGCGAAAGTGGATCGACGACGGTGCCGTTTGGGCCGGCGAGGAAATCGATCCACTGGCCCACACGCATGACTGGCGCGTCAACCAAAACTGGGTGCGCCGCCTCACGGTGCCTGAGTACATTGATACCGTCCGGAGCCTGACCGGCGTGGACATCGCGAGGGAGGCGAGGGAAACCCTGCCGCCGGACATTCGGGCCGACGGCTTCAGTAATACAGCCTACAATCTCACCGTCGATCTCAAGCACATCGAGGCCTACTCGAGGCTTGCCGGCATCATCGTTGGCAAAATGAACGTGAGGCAATTCGCCAAGCGCTTTTCCAAGAAACGAGGATTCACTGACGACGTCATGCGCGATCTCGTAGCCAAGATGGGCAAATGGCTTTTGCGCGCGCCGCTCGAGGAGCACGAAGTGGCGGCGTTTCGCGGGATTTCCACCACGGTGGCTGCCGCCGGGGGGACGTTCGAGGAGGCTCTCTCGCTGCTGGTCGAGGCGATGCTGCAGTCACCCCGCTTCCTCTATCGCGTCGAGAACGAGCGCGGGGACGGCACCGCCTGGCCGGTGAGCGAGTACGAGTTGGCCTCCCGCATGAGCTACATCATTTGGGGTGCGCCGCCCGATGCTCAACTGCTCGAGGCGGCCGAGAACGGCCAACTCTTCGAGGACACCAGCTTGGAGGCTCAACTAAAACGAATGCTCGACGACCCGCGCGCAGCCAAGCGCTCCGCCGAGTTCGTCCACGAATGGCTCAACCTCGGGCGCTTGGCCAACATGAAGCCCAACCCGGAAAAGTTTCCGCAGTGGAACGCCGACTTGGCCAACGACATGCGCGCCGAGACGCTTACATTTTTCGACGACGTGGTCTGGAAACAAAACCGCCCGTTGGCCGACCTGCTCAACGCCAAGCTCACCTACGCCACGCCGCGATTGGCCAGGCACTACGGTCTGCCGGTGCAGCGTGGGGGCCTGGCCCGGTACGACCTGAAATCCGTCCCCGAGCGGGGTGGCTTGTTGACCCAGGGCAGTGTGTTGACCATCGGCGGCGATGAGGCGTCGATGGTCACGCGCGGACTCTTCGTGCTGCGCGACCTCCTGCGAAGCGGGGTGAAAGATCCGCCGCCATCGGTCAACACTGAGCCGGTGCCATCGAAGGCCGGTTTGACCCAGCGCAATATCGCCAGGAAACGCATCGCGGACAAGACTTGTGGCGGCTGCCACATCAAGTTCGAGCCGCTGGCGTTCGGGTTGGAAAAGTTCGACGGCATCGGAGCGTTTCACGAAAAGGACGAGCACGGCAACACCCTCCGTGACGACGGCGAAATCCTCTTTCCCGGCACGGCCAAGACGGTGCCGTACGACTCCTCCGCCGAGTTGATGAACCTGCTCGCCGGCAGCGACCGCGTCCAGCAATGCCTGACGTGGAAGGTGACCCAGTTCGCGCTGGGCCGGCCACTTGGCCCGGCTGATTCCCGCACGCTTGACAAGGTTCACCAAGCTGCGCAGAAGGGGGGCGGAACTTATGCCAGCTTGATGCGAGCCATCATAAAAAGCGACCTGGTGCAAAAAACACAAACCGAGGCAAACTGATGAACAGACGAACCGCGCTCAAGGGCCTGGGCGGCATCACAATCGGCCTGCCGCTGCTGGAGGAAATGACACTGGCCGCGAAAGCCAAGGCTGTGCCGGTGCGGGCGTTCAACGTGTTTTTCGGGCTCGGCGTGCCCGCCCCTCTGCAAACGGAGGGGTTCGAAGGCGTACTCGAGCCGCTCAAGCCACTCCGCGACAAGCTGCTCGTCATGCGCAAGGTGGATCAGGTTCGCTGCGATGTTAGCGGCATCAACGCCCACTACGACGGCGCGACCGGCTCGTTCACGGCCATGCCGGCCGGGGGCGAGGCCAAGGCCGGCGGCCCCTCCATTGACCAGGTCATTCGCAAAACTTTTTATCCCGACGGCATGCCGGTCGGAATGGTGCCGACGCTGATCGGCGGGACGTACTTTCGCCGGAGCCGCGTCGGGCGATACGTGCACAGCTATCACGCGGACGGCACCGTCGCGGGGACGATGCAGGAGAAGCCGCGCGACCTGTTTGACCGCGTGTTCGGCATGGTGTCCGTCGATGTCGGCGGGGATGCCCGCAAGCAGCGGCTCAAACGCAGCGTGCTCGACACCGTCGTGGGGCAGTACAAGTTTTACACCGGCGCCAATTCCCCGCTGGGTGCGGCGTCCAAGGCTCGCGTCACTGAGCACCTCGAGCGCATCCGCGAGTTCGAACAGCGCGCCTTCGAGATGAAAAAGAAACTCCCCGGCGCACCGACGTTGCCGCCGCGCTCGAAACTTGCCCACGGCGGGCCGGCCGACCCGGGCGGCATGGGCATAGACATCACGCTCGAGGAACTCACAACCGAGTGGCGCCTGATGGCCGACCTGTACGCGCTGGCGGTTCAGATGGACCGTGTGCGGTTCGGCTCGCTGACGTTCCTCGCCGCCGGAGAGAGGATTCGTCTGAAGGGCGAATACGAATACGGCGGCCGAAAAGTTTTCCAGTTCGACGACGCAACCCAGCACAACGCCACCGCCGACAAGGGCTGTAGCCACGAGTGGTGGCACAAGTTCAACGAGAAGAAAAAGAACACCCAGCTCCGCGCCCATGCCCACATGAAGATGCGCGAGGTCGCCTATTTCCTGCACCGGCTCGACGAGCAGAAGGAGGCCAACAGCCGGTCGATCCTTGAGAACTCGATGATCACCATTTCTACCGAGTCGGGCGACGGCCGGCACAACGACGTGAAGCGCGAACTCTCTGGCGTTTTCCACGCGATCACTGGTGCCAACGGCCGCTTCAAGTCCGGCATTGTGGACGTCGATGCAGAGGGGCTCGACGTGTACAACACGATGCTCGGCGCGGTGGGTGCCAAGGGCCGCCTCGGCCCGACCAAGCGCGAGTCCCGTCACATCAGCTCCATCCTGGCCTAAGTCTCAGGCCAGCAAACGCTTATAAAGCTCGTACTGCCGTTCGACAAGTTGGTCGACGGTGAATTCCTCCTCTACGAGTTTCCGACCGGCTTGCCCAAGCGCGGTTCGCAACGGCGCATCGTTGGCCAGCTTGGCCAAGCGTTCCTTCAGCTTGGCTAGGTCGCCCGGCTCGATGAGGTGGCCGGTTTTGCCGTCGAGACAGACTTCGCCCGCGCCGTCGCAGTCGAACGCCACGACCGGCTTGGCGGCGGCCATGGCCTGGGGCAGGGCGCGCGGCAGGCCTTCGCGGCGGGAGAGGTGCACGAGCGCGTCCATCACACCGACGAGTGACGGGATTTCAGACGGCGGCACGAGGCCGGTGAAGATGAAGTTTTGGTCGCAGCCGATCTCTTTGGCCAAGCGCTCGAACCGTCCGCGCCACACGCCGTCGCCGACGAGCAGGAAGCGGATGTTCGGGATGCGCTTGACCAGGCGCGGCGCGATGGCGAACAGGTCGTCGTGCCCCTTCAACTCGAAGAGCCGGGCAATCTTGCCGACGACAAAGTCGCTCGGCGACAGGCCAAGCGACGCGCGTTTTGTGGGGGAATTTTCCGCATCGAGGAATGGTTGCAGGTCGAAGCCGCTTGGGATGCGCGTGTAGTCGTCCGCCTGGCTGATGCCTGCGGCGAGGTACTGGTCGCGCATCGCGTCGGCGACGGTGACGAAGTGGTCGGTCATTCGGCCGGCGAAACGCTCGGCACCGCAGAACAGGGCATTGGTCGCCCAACCCTGAAACGGGCCGAACGACGGGCCGTGGATCGAGTGGATGATCTTCGGCACGCCGACGCGCTTGGCTGCCAGGCGCCCGATGAAGCCGGCCTTCCCGCTGTGCGTGTGGACGATGTCCGGCCGAAACGACGCAAACGCGCGCTTGAGTTGCCGGTAGGCGAGCCAGTCGCTTAGCGGACGAACGGGCCGGATGAGATTTGGGACGCGGTGAAAGAGTCCGTCGATTTTTTGGACGAGTGGCTCGAGTGAGCCTTCCGGGCCGGTAGTGGGGCCGCAATAAAGCCGGATATTGACGCCCGGTTTTTCGTGCAGGCCGAGTACGGTGGAGGCGGTGTTTTCCTGCGCACCGCCAACGATGAGGCGGGTGATGACATGCGCGACGCGCATGGGTTACTCTGTGCTACCCGGCAGCTGTTTCATCCGGGTTCGAATACGTTTCAGTTCCTCCGCCGGGACGGACTCGGGATCAACGTATTTCAAAAACAGGGCGTAGTTTGTCAACTCTTCGCCATTCTGGTTTTGCTCCTTTGCGATATGGGCGAGGCGGTGGTAGCTACGTGGGTCGTTGGGAGCGAATGACTGAAGCGTGGAAAAGTCCTCTTTGGCCAGATCGTATTGCTTGAGGGCCATGTGTGACTCGGCGCGGTTGAGCAGGATCTCCTGATGGTTGGGGTTGTCATCAAGCAGGCTGTCGAGAAGGGTGACGGCTTTCTCGTGCTGACTCTTCGCCATGTAAATGGTGGCTTTCTGGAATTTGAAATTGTCAGCGTCGGTCTGTTTGATGGCGTCATTGATGTATTTCAGTGCCGATTCGAAGTCGCCCTTTTCGGTGTAGGTTGCGGCGATCATTGAAATCAAGTTGGATTTATCCTGCAAATTGGCCAACTCCAATGCCGACTGATACACCGCAACTGCTTTGTCGTATTGTTCCAGTTTGGAAAGCAACTGTCCCTTGTCCGTCAGGGTGTTCAAATCGTTAGGATTATCCTTGAGCCAAGTATTCAGCAGTCCCAGGGCTTTCGCGTTTTGGTCGTGATCGAGATGAAACGCCAGCATGGTGTGAAGGCCCCCGAGGGAGTTCATGTGGGGCTTTAATTGTTCGAGTAGATATTTTTCGACTTCAATCGGGCCGGAACTAACCAGCAACAAACCCGCCTTGAGGCGTATCAGCTTAATCTGTTGTTTGGGGGTAAATGGGTTAGCGTTGTGCATTATCGCGAGACGCTCAATGAAGAGTTGCGCCTTTTCGGGAAGCTCGTAGGACACAAACATATCCGCGATGTAAAAGACGGGATCGGGTAATGTCTTGGCGAGTTCGGCGGCCCGCGTCAGTTCGTGGTAGGCCTGGCGAATCTGGGTTTTTCGCGCGAAGTTTTGGCCAAGCTGAAAGCAGGCCTGTGTCAGGTTGAACGGGCCGTACGTCTTCAGGGTGCTGTCGATCCGAGATAGGGCCAGAAGCTCGTCATTACCCATCAGTCGATCCAGTTCCTCGTCAAATTCGTAGTCGGACTTGGGGTTGGCCCGGCGCAGGTTGGCCTGGGCCACCACGTTCCCTTTCGAGCTTCCCCGATAGATTTTGCAGGCGGCGAGGAAGAGTTTCTGGGCGGCTTCCGATTGGTTGTTGCGGATGAGATCCACTCCCCGCTGGTTCAAGTTCCGGGAGAGCCAACCCATGATAATCAGTGAGTCGAGAAACTGGTTTTTCCGGAGTTGTTCGCTTTCCTTGGCGAAGGAAAAATCCTTTGCATCGAACTTTTTATCGATGGCTTCAGCGAGGGTTAGGCTTTCAGTCACCTGGTCTGTTGTCAGTGCTGGCTTGTCCAGTGAATCGCCTCCAGAGGGGTAGGGGAGCAAGCGGAAAACCCCCTTGTCGGGTTTCAGGTAAAACTGCTCAAAGTAATATCCAAAGCTTGGGTGAAGGTAGTAAATCGGCGTTTTTTCGCTGACAGCGTTAAGCATATTGAGGATCTGCAAGTCATCAATACGTTTGGCATCGAGCACCTCTTTGGGTGGGGCTGGCCAATGGGTATTACTGCGCTTGGCCAAGCGTACTTGATAGTCGGGTGATGCCAATCGGTGAGTCTGGATTAGCATGGCCTGCTCGCGCGATTTTGACCGGGCCAACTCCGCCTGAAGAAGCTGGCTTTGCGGGCTCATGTCGTTATCTGCAAACAGGATGATCTTACCGTTGGGCAGACTGTCAGCCAGCCATTTTGCGTAGGTGCCGGTGACGTCGTTTTTGTTGTTGGCAAGGATGGTTCCCGCATTCCGCCAAGCCAACAACCCGATGACCACCACGGCGGCGCCTTGCAACCCGATGTGCAGGCCACGGTTCAGGGCCTTGCTCAACTCAGAGGGTTTCTGCCATTTCCGGATTTCCTCCTTCCCCGACAACAACAACAGGTATCCCAAAAAATAACCGGTGCTCAGCGCGCCCAGATAGTAGAATGTCAGGAACGGAGCGCCGATGCCGGTGATCTGCGGCAGATTGACCAGTTTGCGCGGGCTGACCACGTGGTCGAACGCCACGTAAATGCAAACTGCCAGGAACAGAAAATGCACCAATCGCAGGAGGGCGGTCGTGATTGCGGAGGCCGCGGCGTTGGTGTCGCCGAAGCTCGCCGGCCAGCGAATGCTCACCAGTAACAGCGGCACGATCGCGGTGGAAGCCATCACCAACACCATCAACCGCTGGCTGAACAGGCTGCTGAGGAACGATTTCTGCAACCCAAGGTTTGCCATCAACACGTCCAGAAAATTTTCCCCACTGCCGGAGAGCACGGCGGCCACCGGAAGCAACAGGTAAAGCGACAAGCCGGCCAGGGCGTTCCGCGCGAGCTTCAGCGGTAGGCCCTCTTGGAACAACTGCATGCGGGCCGTCCAGAGCAGCGCGACACAAAAGAGCGGCAGGAATCCCACCATGCCCCAGTTGTTCGTGATACCCATCGCGTACACGAGCACGGCTCGGCTCAGCCATCGGGTCTTGTGGTTGATCCGGTATTCGAGCAGACACAGGATGACGAAGGCGAACAACAACACGTTGAGCATTTCGCCGGTGCCGGCTGTGGCGTGTTGCCAGAAACTAAGTTGCAGCCCGCACACCATCGCCGCGAAAAGCGCGGGCACCCAGTTGCTCTGCAGGCTCAGCAGCGAGTGGGCGCTCTGTTCACGCTGCCGTTGCTCCTTTGTGCGGTCATGCGGGAGAAGCGCCACTGAGCGCACGAGCATCGCCAGTGTCAACGCCCCGAATACTGCGGCGAGGACATTCATCGCCGTTGGCATCATCGAGACCGGCAGCATCCGCAGCGGCAGCGTGAGCAAATACAGCAGCGGAGCCTCGGACTGCGACAGGTCGTTCCACCCCCCGACATCCGACACGGCGGGCAGGCTCGCAAAACTGATCCACGAGTGCAGCGTGGCGAGGTACAGCACCACGGAACCCAGGGCGACGGCCCAGGGAAGGCGGGTTACGGCGAATGACTTCAGCGGGTTGCTATTGTCTGTCATTGACTCGGTTGCGGCGACAGTTGAAACCAACCCGCCCATCCATTGCAAGACAGGTTTTGGTAGGAGGGTGCTCTGTGGTCGCGGTTCACGTGCTGGTGTTCAACCGCAGGTCGGTCACGCATTCGACGTGCTGGGTATGGGGAAACATGTCCAGCGGCACGACCTGCTCCAACCGATAGACCCCATTGGCGCAGAGAGCGTTCAAATCCCGGGCCAGCGTCGCCGGGTGGCACGATACGTAAATGATCTGCACCGGCCGGCTCTGGCGCAATTGCTCGAGCGCCGCCAGGACGCAGCCTTTACGCGGCGGATCGAGGATAACAGTGGTTTTTCCGGCCTCGAACTTGGCCAGGAGCTTGGGCAGCAGATGCTCGGTGCGGCCTTCGATGAACTCGCCGTTGTCACCTCCGAACTTGGTGGCGTTTTCGCGGGCGGCGAGGATGGATCGATGGTCGTATTCCACGCCGACGTAGCGCTTGGCCAAGCTGGCCAGTTCGATCCCCAAAAACCCGACGCCGCAGTACGTGTCGATGAGGTACTCCGAGCCGCTTGCCTGGAAAATTTTTCGCACCACTTCAATCATACGCGGCAGCATGAAGTAGTTCGTCTGAAAAAAGGAATGATCCGGCACGACCCAGTCATCGGGCACCACGCGCAGGTTCACTTTCACGCCGCCCTTGTTCGGCGGGTTGTCGCGGACCTCGGGGATCTGCGCGTTCAACGCCGGCTCGGCGATTTTGCATTCATCGATCTCGACGACCCAGTGGGAGCTGCGTTTGCGGAAGCCGATCAGCAGCTTCTTCGCCTTGCCGTTCCACTGGCTGCGGATGAGGATGCGGTTCCGGTAGTTGTACGGTTTCGGGCAGGCAACGACCGGCGCGACTCTGTCCCCGGTAAAACCGCCGATGCGCTCGAACAGTGCGACGATCTGTTTCTGCTTCATCGCCAACTGCGCCTCGTACGCCATGTGCTGGTACTGGCAGCCGCCGCAGTCACCAAAATAGCTGCACTCCGGTTCGACGCGGCTTTCCGCCGGCTCGACAACTTTGACGAGGTCGGCGCGCGCGAAACTTTTCTTCACCTCGGTGATCTCGGCCTCGACCGTCTCGCCCTCGATCACCAGCGGCACGAACACGACAAACCCATCCACGCGCCCAACGCCTTCGCCGCCGAAGGCCACATCGTCGATGCGCACCGTGATCCGTTGGCCGACCTCCGGCCGGGTGATTTCCTCTTTAGCGGTTGTGGTTGCAGCGTCGCTCAAAACAGTGTTGCGCTTGGCCAAGCCCCCGGGGAAAGGCCAAGGCCGGGGCACGTTACCCGCACCGCCGGCCTTGCGAAAGGCTGTTGTGAAAAAAGCGACCTACTTTTTGTGGTGCTGCTCGTAGTGCTGGCGCAGCAGGTCGTCGCCGAAGTCATGCTTCAAGTCGCGTGAAACACAGTGGACGTGGTTGGCGTCGTTCTGCGTGTTGTCGTACTCGATCAGGAAGTCTGGCGCCTGGATGCGGTAGTAGTGCCCCTGCCGTGGCTCGAGAGATCCGGCCCACGCAAAGTGAATCTTGCTGAGGCTCACCCCCTCGAAATGCCTGACCCCCTCGTTGGCCAGGTCGGGGCGGTAGTTGTGTAGGTACTCCCCGATGAGTTGCAGAAGATGGTCGGCCTGTTTTTTGTTCATCTCCGACGCGGCCAAGCCAAGCGGCTCGAGTCGCCTCGCCTTGCGGTCGGCCTTCGTGATGACGTCCGACGGGGCTTTCGCGGCGATGATCGCGATTTTGCGCTGCTCTGCATTCAGCGACTTGGCCAGTGCGCGGGCGGTGTTTTCCTCCACGGCAAGCACCTGAAACCCCTTGCGCGGGCCGTCGAGAATCGTTCCCGGGTTCGTGCCGAAAAAGGCGGGCGTCAAACCGCCGACGTGCCCATCGACCACGGTGAAGCTCAGCGACAAGTGGTGCCCCTCAAACCGCCAGCTCCAAGTGCCCTCCACGCTTGGCTTGCCGAAGATACTGACGAAGTACCACTTCGGGTCGCGGGCAAAACGGCCGTTCGGGTTGGCGTCGTGCAGCACCTGCTCGAGGCTCATGATCTGTGCGGTTTTCTGCACGCCGCGAGCGCTCATCACCGAGGCCAACAGCGCATAAGCCATGTGCTGCTGCGCCTGCGTCATCTCTCGAAACGACAGCCCGTGGCGCGGGTGCATCTCGGTCGGGACAAAGTGCCAGCGGGTGCGGTCGGCATCGTCGAGCTTGAACGTCGCCTTGGCCTTCTGTTCTGGCTTGAGCGTCGCGAGGAAGGCATTGGCCGCGTTCGCCATATCCGCCGCAGCGGCCTGATCTGCTGCGCCTTGGTTTGGATGGGCGACGGCGCTGGCCGAGAACGCCAGCGTCAGTCCAAAAGCGATTGATCTAAAAATGTGCATGGAGTGCATGCGCCGCAGTCGAAGCCATCCGGCGAGAAATGGCAATGCCAAAAAGTTTCAAATTTTCAGTTTTAACTAACGGCCTGCTTGGCCAAGCCGCAAGCCCAAGGGGGCAGCACACTATTTCCCCGAACTGAAAACTTGAAACTCCCTGACTTTTTAACAATAAATCCCTCGGTATCATGGAGTCTGTTTTTGTTGGCATCGAGATTGGCGGGACGAAGATCCAAGTGGTCACCGGCGACGGCAAAGCGTCGATCGTCGGGCGGCAACGCTTCACCGCCGACCCGGCGGAGGGCGCGGAGGGCATCCGCGGCCAAATCGCCAGTGCCTTGGCCAACATTGCCGGGCGGCAGAAAATCGCCGCGATTGGCGTCGGCTTCGGCGGGCCGTTCAATCGCGAAGCCGGACGGGCCTGCTGCTCACACCAAGTCGCCGGCTGGGACGATTTCCCGCTCCGCGACTGGCTCAGCGAACAGGTCGCCGGCGCGCCTGTGGCCATCGAAAACGACGGCAACACCGCCGCACTGGGTGAGGCGATCGCCGGGGCGGGGCAGGGTCAAAGCCCGGTGTTTTACGTCACGCTGGGCAGCGGCATCGGCGGCGGCCTGGTGATCGACGGTTTGATTTATCACGGCGCGTTACCGACCGAGGCGGAGATCGGCCATGTGCGACTGAACCAAGCGGGCGACACGCTCGAGTCGCGCTGCTCCGGTTGGGCCGTGGATCGGCGGCTCCGCGAGTACGCTTCCGCCAACGGCGACTCGCCCTTGGCCAAGCGTCTCGATAGCGAGGGCGGGGAGGCACAGCACTTGGCCAAGGCGATGGCCGACGGCGACGCCGGGGCCAAGGCGATCTTCGACGAGACCTGTGGCGAACTCGCGCTTGGCTTGTCGCATGTCGTGCATTTGATCAACCCGGCGACGATCATCCTCGGTGGTGGCCTGTCGCAGATCGGCGAACCGCTGCGCCTGGGTGTGGCGCCTGCGCTTGGGCGCGCGATCATGGACGTGCTCAAGCCGGGGCCAAGTGTGCGTTTGGCAAAGCTCGGCGAGGACGCTGTGCCAGTTGGCGCGCTGATTTTGGCTTTGCATGTCTAGTGGGTTCTGCGACATTCCGCCCGTGCGCGAATGGATCGTCAACTACATCGAAGCCGAAAAAGCCGCGCTCGACTCCATCCCGGTTGAGCAGGTCGAGTCGGTCATCCTCAAATTCAAGGAAGCCCACGCCGAGGGTCGGCAGATTTTCCTGTTTGGCAACGGCGGCAGTGCGTCCAACGCATCGCACTTCGCCACCGACTTGGGCAAAGGCTCGTCCGATGCGCTGGGCAAACGGTTCAAGGTTTTGTCGTTGAACGACAACGTGAGCTGGATGACCGCCATCGGCAACGACTACTCTTATGAGGATATTTACCTGCGCCAACTCGAAAACTACGCCCAAGCCGGTGACATCGTGCTGACGATGAGCGTGAGCGGCAGTTCGCCGAACTTGGTGAAGGCCTTTGAGTGGGCCAACGACAACGGCCTGCACACCATCGCGCTCGTTGGCGGCAAGCGAGGCAAGCTGGCCGACTTGGCCAGCGAAACGATCGTGATCGACGACACCCACTACGGCCGAGCCGAGGACTGCCAAATGGGCATAGCCCACATGCTCTGCTACGCCTTCATGGAAGTGGAGGAGTTGAAAAACTAAGGCATTTCTAGTTTCGACAAAAGAGGCCCGGCAATTGCCGGGCCTTTTTGCTTTTGAAACTATCGGATTTATTACGCTCCCATGTCGTCTTCGAAGGAGCCTTCGGCGACCGGGAAGCAGAGATGGTCGCGGACGTACTGGATGCCCTCGATGGCGGTGGCGTCCGCGTCGCGGTACGCGCTCTCGGTCTCGGCGATGAGAGGGGCGGTCTCGGTGCCCATGATTTTGTTGTATCTCGCGGGGTAGCCGATGTTGATGAGCATCTCGACGTAGCGGACCATATTCAGGTCGCCGCTGCCGAGGTCGGTGAACTGCATCGCGCGGTTGTGCCAGTCACCATCCATGCGCCGCAGCGGCACGCCGGGGCGGATGACGAAGTTCTTCACGTGGCAGGCGTACACGCGGTCGCGCACGGCGGGGTGGGTGAAGCGCGTTTCCCAGTCTTCGCCTTCCCAGCAGTGCGACGGGTCAGCGTTGACACCGAGGCATTTGTCGCCGTCGCAAATCTCGACGAGCCGGCCGAACTCCTCCGCGCACATCGCGGCGGTACCGGGGTGGATTTCGTGTGCGAGACGAATGCCGAGGCTGTTGGCGTGTGCGCGAATCTTAGCCGTCTTTTCAACGAAACGCTCCTCACCGGCCTTGACGAGGTCGAAGCCCGGCCCAGCCCAGAAACCCCACGGATAGCCGGTGGCCAATTCCCAGCCGTGGGAGATGCCCCAAAACATCGGCAGGATCTTCAGGTCCAACTCGGCGCATAAATCCATGAGGCGCAGGATGTACGCCTCGTACCATTGCTCGAGTTCCTCCGGGCTCTTGTCCTGGTTCGGCCCGTGGATGAACGGGTGGCCGCTCTTGGTGCCGGTCCACGAGCTGGTATGGACCCAGAATGCGCAGTGCCCGCTCACGCCGTCGAGTTTGAGGCCGTGTTTCTCGAACGTGTCGCGGATGTCCTGTGCGCTTTTGAACGCCTCGCCGGTGTCGCCATCTTCGAACATGTAGTGGCTTGGCTGTGCGCCGGCGGCCCCGGCCTCCTTGGCGAAGGAGAGGAAGCCCTCGAGCCCCTTACCGCCATGCTGCGCCCCTTCGATACTGCTGTGATAAATCGGTTTAGCCATGATTCAACGGTGTTTCCATTCAAGAGTTTCGTGTGAAACGGCCGGAACAGTAAGCGCAAAGCCGCCCCCGATGCAATCAACTTTCCGGCAGTAGCTCGTTGAGTTGCTTTGCCAAGCGCTTGGCTTCGTGGGGATTGGTCTTGGCTAGGTTTTGGGTTTCGTGGGGATCTTTGGTTAGGTTGTACAGTTCGGGTTCGGTGGCGTTGGTGTTGGTTTTGTGGGGGAGGATGAGTTTCCAGTTCCCGTTGATGAGCCAGCGGTGGGTGAGGTTGGCGCTTGGTTTGTGGATGTCGACGGCGTTGTGGAGGTAGCAGGCGCCGTGGGTGGATTTGCGCTTGGCCAAGGCCGTGTCGTCGAGCAGGTCGATGCCCTGCATCGTGTCGCTCGGCTCGAGGCCGCACGCCTTGAGGATGGTCGGGGCGAGGTCGATGCTGTTGGCCAACTCGAGCCGTTCCCCCGGCTGCACTTTGCCGGGCCAGCGGATCATGATCGGGGTGCGGAGGCCGCCGTCGTATGGGGAGCGCTTGGAGCGGGGAGCGTAGCGGCCGTTGTCGGCGCGCTGGATCCAGCCGTTGTCGGTGACGTAGAGGACGACGGTGTTGTCGGACAGTTTTTTGTCGTCGAGATGGTCGAGCAGTTGGCCGCAGGTTTCGTCGAACCACTCGCACATGGCCCAGTAGCGGGCGATGAATCTTGACTCGGTTTTTCCCGTGTACTTGTCGAGCAACCGCTTGGGTGGATTGTGCGGGGTGTGCGGGAGGAACGGCGCGTACCAGATGAAGAACGGCTTGTCGCCGGCGTCGTCGATGAAGTCAAAGATCGGCTTCAACCCTTCGCGGCCGATTTTCAATCCTACGTCGCCGTGGCGGCCCCGGCGCTTAGGATCGCCGTGGGTCATGCCGTGGGTGAAGCCGCCTCGCGAGTAGTGGCCCTGCCACCATTTGCCGGACTGATGGCTGAGGTAGCCGCGCTTGGCCAAGAGCCTTGGCAGCGTCGGCTCGGTGTCGATGAAGTCGACGCACTCCTGCACTTGGCTTCGGTATTGATCGGTATTTTTGCCACCGGACGGAATGGGCGGCTCGTTGCCGGTGATGCCGTGTTGGTGGGGGTAAAGCCCGGTGATGATTGAGGCGAGGGAGGGGCAACAGAGGCTGGTCGGCACGTAGCCGCGTTTGAACAGGCGGCTTTGCCTGGCCAAGCGATCGATGTTCGGCGTCTCGATGGCCTCATGCTCCATGAAGCCGTAGTCGGTCCACGACTGGTCGTCGGAGATGATGAGCACGACGTTCGGCGGCTTGGCGGCGAAGGTGCAAGCTGCGAACAGCAATCCGGTGGTGAGTAAAAAAAGAGTGCGTTTCACGCGGTGCGAATTACGGCAATCAGCCGCAAAAGTCAAAACCGGCGTTGTACGGCAAATGGGATTTGCTTTCGCTTGGGGCATCGGATTCACTGGCGGCGATGTTTTCGCACATAGTTATTTTCTGGACCAAGCCGGACGTGGAGGATGCCGGGCAGCAATTGATCGACGGTTTGAACCATTATTTACCGGACATCCCCGGCGTGATCTCGATGCACGTGGGCCGATGCGCTCCGAGTGACCGGCCGGTGGTGGATCAAAGTTATCAGGTCGCGTTGAATATCACGTTCAAGAACAAGATCGTGCAGGACGCATATCAGGATCATCCGCAGCATGTGGAGTTCGTGGAGAAGGTGTTCAAGCAAGTCTGCGACCGGGTGGTCGTGTATGATTTTGGGGACTTGGAATAGCCGGAAGAAACGACTCCACAAACCAAGCGCATGGATCCGTTCATTTACAACTTCGTCTGCGGCGGCGCGGTTTTTGTGTTTGGCCTCGTGCTGGCGTGGCGGCAGGGCAGCCTTGGCCTGAGCGGGAAGGGCCGGCGCAACCTGTGTCTCGCGCTGGGGGTGTTCAGTTTTTATTTTATCCTGCAGGCGTTCCTCCAATACAAGGCGCCCGGCATGCCCGCCGCTGAGCCGGCCGCGTACCGCCCCACGCCGGCGAGCGAGGCGGCGGTCGATCCCGAGCAGAGCTATCGCGGCGCCCCGGTCGACTACGCGATCATGATCGGTTACTTCGTGATCATTGTCGTTATGGGTGCGTACTTCGGGCGTAAGATGAAATCGACTGAGGATTTTTTCTTTGGCGGCCGGAAGTTTACCTGGTGGCTGATCGCGTTCAGCATGATCGCCACGACGATTGGCTCCTATAGTTTCCTGAAATACTCAAGCAAGGGTTACGAGTACGGGCTATCGAGCACGCAGACGTACAGCAACGACTGGTTTTATTTTCCGCTGCTGCTGTTTTGCTGGCTGCCGATTTTGTATTTCTCCCGCGTCACGTCGATCCCCGAGTATTTTGGGAAGCGCTTTAACTCGAAAGTCCGATTTTGGGCGACGGTGTGCCTGATGGTGTACATGATCGGCTACGTCGGCGTGAACCTGTTCACGATGGGGAAGGTACTGCACCATTTGCTCGGGTGGGATATTTTCATTGGCGCGGTGATCGTGGCACTGGTGTCGATGTCGTATGTGTCGAGCGGCGGGCAGACGAGCGTGATCATGACCGACCTTTTCCAGGGGGTGATGCTGCTCGTCACCGGAGGGCTGATTTTGGGGTTGGGCTTTGCGTACCTCGGCGGGTTTGATGTGTTTTGGGATAATCTGCCCGGTGACTCGCGGAAGGTGTTTCATAATTTCAACAGAGACCCCGGTTTCCCGAGCGTCGGTATTTTCTGGCAGGACGGCCTGGCCAACTCGATCATGTTCGGCTTTCTGCACCAGGGGACGATTATGCGTTATATGTCGGCGCGGTCGTTCAAGGACTGCAAAAAGGCGGTGGTGACGCACTTGGTCGTGTTGATGCCGTTGGCGGCCTGTGTGGTCGGCGGCGCGGGTTGGCTGGCCAAGGCCCTGGCCAATCATGGCGATCTGCCTGCCAGCATGCCGGCCGACGAGTCGTTCTACGCCGCCACGCAACTCATCAGCCAGCCGGGAATCTTCGGGCTGATCTTGGCGGCGATGATTGCTGCGCTGATGTCCACGGTAGACACTCTCATCACAGCGATTTCCGCCGTGTGGGTGAACGACGTGCATAAGCTGTACATCAAAAAAGACATGACAGACCGCCAGGCGCTCACGGTGGCCCGTTTTACGGCGATCGGGGCTACGGTGGTAGGCATCATCCTCGTGCCGGTGTTCATGAATTTCGACTCGATCTACGATGCGCACGGGGCGTTCACCGCAGCGGTGACGCCGCCACTGGTGGTGACGTTTATCTTCAGCGTGTTCTGGAAACGCTTCACCGCGCCGGCGGCCTTGGCCACGTTGGTGGTGGGACTGGTTGCCATCGCCTTTTCATTCTTTGTACCGGAGGTGATCACGCCGTTCGCGCACGGCGTGCCCATGGGCGAGGCCGGCGACGGGCTTTTCGCCGGGGTGAAGCAGTACAAGTTCATGCGGGCCTGTTACGGTCTGACGATCTGCGCGGTGGTGGGCGTCGTGGTGTCGTTCTTCACCCGGCCGGAGACCAAGTCCCTGACCGGCTTGGTTTGGGAGAAGAGTTTTTATCGGTCCCTCAAGACGGATTGACCGCCATGCCCAGGGCGAACTACGTCAAAAAAAAGTTTTACTCGGCCTACAAGAATCTGGACCGGGCCGTTTACGACGCGGAGAAGCGCCGGTTGCAGGCGGAGTTGCTCAACCTCCAGCTCTGGGCGATCGACAATAAAAAACGTGTCGCCATAGCCGTCGAGGGCCGCGATGCGGCGGGCAAGGGCGGCACGATCAAGCGTTTTGTCGAGTATCTCATGCCGAAATATTTGCGCGTGGTGGAGTTGGGCGTGCCCACCAAAAACGAATCGCGCAACTGGTTTCGCCGTTACGAGAAGCAGATGCCTCGAAAGGGTGAAATCGTTTTCTTCGACCGCTCCTGGTACAACCGCGCCCTCATTGAGCCGACCATGGGCTACTGCACCGAGCGGCAGTACCGCAACTTCATGAAGCGCGTCGTGCCGTGGGAGGAACAGCTCATCGCCGACGGGCTGATCCTCATCAAGCTGTACCTGTCGGTGGATCGCGACACACAGTTGTTCCGCTTCAAGGAGCGCATCATCCATCCGCTCAAGTATTGGAAATATTCGAAGAACGATGAGAAGGCTCGGGCCAAGTGGGAGGTGTTCACCAACTACAAGACACAGATGCTCGAGCGCACGGCATCGGATGCCAGCCCGTGGGTCGTCATCAACGCCAACGACAAAATGTATGCGCGTTTGGCCAGTATGCTCTACACCATCTACCGCATTCCGTACGTGGAGAAACAAACCTTCAAGCCGCTGACCGGTGGGGAGCTGCCAGCCAAGTTCCGCATCGAGATCGACGGTGTGCCGTTCAGCAATCTAAACTACCGCCAGCACAGCGTCCTCGAGCGCCTCTCCAAGCTGCACTAGCCGCGGTTGGCCAATCGCCCGGTTTTGGGTTGGCTCGGTTGAACGGTTAGGGTAGCTTTTCTGTCCACGTTTTGACAATGAATCCGGTAATGCTTTTTCGCATATCTGTTGCACGGCGTATCTGCATGGCTTGTTCGGCTGCCTTGGTTCTCTTCGCATGGCCGAGCGGCTTGTTTGCGGGGAAGGACTTGGGCGGCGTCGACTTCGCTCGCGACATTCGGCCGCTGCTCAGTGACAACTGCTTTGCCTGCCACGGCCCCGACGCCAAGCAGCGCAAGGCCGATCTGCGGCTCGACACTCGCGAGGGCGCCTTGGCCGATCTCGACGGCACCTCGGCGGTCGTCCCCGGCAAGCCAAGCGAGAGCGAACTGGTCCGGCGCGTCACGACGGACGATGAGGACGATCTCATGCCACCACCCGACTCGGGAAAAAAACTCGATGCCACCCAAAAAGCGTTGCTCCAGCGCTGGATCGCCGAGGGTGCGGAGTACGAATTGCACTGGTCTTACAAGCCGGTCACCCGTCCCATGCCACCCCGCGTCAAAAACGGTTCGTTCGTCCTTAACGACATCGACCGGTTCGTGCTGGCGACGTTGCGGACAAAGGGCCACGAGCCTGCGCGGGAGGCCGACCGCCGTACGCTGATCCGCCGCCTGTCGTTCGACCTCACCGGGCTGCCGCCGACTTGGGAACAGGTACGGGCGTTTGTCGCCGACTCGTCACCGCGCGCCGTTGGCAAACTGGTCGACCGGCTGTTGGCCAGTCCGCATTACGGCGAGCGCATGGCGATTTACTGGCTCGACCTCGTGCGCTACGCCGACACGATGGGCTACCACTCCGACAACGAACAAACCAAGCCGCTCTACCGCGAGTACGTCATCGACGCCTTCAACGACAACCTGCCGTTCGACCAGTTCACGCGCGAGCAACTCGCCGGCGACCAGTTGCCCGGCTCGACGCGGCGGCAGCTCATCGCCTCCGGCTACAACCGGCTGAACATGACCACGCGCGAAGGCGGTTCGCAGCCCAAGGAATACATCGCAATTTATCTCGGCGACCGCGTGCGCAATGTCTCGGGAGTCTGGATGGCCACCACGCTTGGCTGCACCGAGTGCCACGATCACAAGTTCGACCCGTTCACGTCGCGGGATTTTTATAGCCTCGGCGCATTCTTCTCCGACCTCGAGGAGACGCCTGTTGGCCCGCAGAAATACACCCCGCTGCCGACCCCTGCGCAGCAGGCCAAGGTGGATAAGTTGAAGAAACAAATCCCCGTGCTCGAGGCGGCGCTCAACACGCAGACCCCCGCGCTTGATGACGCCCTGGCCAGGTGGGAATCGGCGCAGGCCGAGCGGATCGCGTCCGAGCCAAGCGCCGAAGCGGATGCCAACGGCACTGAACCGGCGGTGAGCGACGGTAAGCCGACCGCCGACTCCGCTGTGCCGCCCAAAAAAATCGGCGAGATTCTAGTCGTGCCGTTGGCCAAGCGGAGCGACGAGCAGAAAAAAACACTCGCCGCGCACTACCGCACGTTCGCGCCTGAACTCGCCGCCACTCGCAAGGAACTCGTCGACCTCAAGGAGCGGATCAAGCAGCTGGAAAAGGCGTACCCGACCTCGCTCGTCTCGGTGCGCCTGCCCAAGCCGCGCACGGTTCGCATACTGCCGCGCGGCAATTGGCAGGACGAATCCGGGCCGGAGGTGCAGCCGACCGTGCCCGCCCGCCTCAAGCTCGCCGGTACCGAGAGCCGCGCCAAGCGCAGCGACTTGGCCGACTGGGTGGTTTCAAAAGATAACCCGCTCACCGCCCGCGTGATGGTCAACCGGCTGTGGGCGTTGTGCTTCGGACGCGGGCTTGCCATGCCGCTGGACGACTTTGGCGCACAGGGCACGCCGCCCACGCACCCGGAGTTGCTCGACTGGTTGGCGGCCGATCTGATGGATCACGGCTGGGATATCAAGCGCACGATGAAGCTGCTCGTCACCAGCGGTGCGTATCGCCAGTCCTCCATCGCCGACGCGAAAACTTTGGCCGCCGATCCGCTCAACAAATGGCTCGCGCGACAGGGTCGCTGGCGGCTCGATGCGGAGATGGTGCGCGACAACGCCCTCGCAGTGAGCGGGCTGCTGGCCAAGCCAATCGGCGGGGCCAGCGTCAAGCCGTACCAGCCAGTGGGTTACTGGAAGCACCTCAACTTCCCAAAGCGCAAATGGGCGCCCGACAGCGGCGTCAGCCAGTATCGGAGAGGGTTGTACACGTTTTGGTGTCGCACGTTTTTGCACCCGAGCATGTTGGCCTTCGACGCGCCGACTCGGGAGGGATGCGTTGCCGAGCGCACCCGCTCAAACACTCCGCAGCAGGCACTCGTGTTGCTCAACGACCCGACGTACGTTGAAGCGTCGCGGGTATTTGCCGAGCGCATTTTGCAGCACGGTGGCGACACGGACGGGGAGCGATTGGCATGGGCGTTCGAGCGAATTTTGTCGCGCGAGCCAAGCGCCGGCGAGCTCGATATTTTGTTGAGCCTGGCCGCGGAGCGCGCAGCGCATTTTGCCGCGAACGCCGTGGCGGCCAAGGCGGCCGCCACCGCGGGCGAGTGGCCCTCCTCCACGTCGCTCAAGCCGGAGCGCGTCGCCGCTTGGGCGGCGGTGTCCCGTGCGATTTTGAACCTTTACGAAACCACGTCCCGTTTTTGAATTTTCGCAAAATGAACCCGGAACAATTTGTAACCCGACTGAATCGCCGCTCGTTTTTGAGCAACGCCTCGCTGGGCGTCGGCTCACTCGCGTTGGGCTCGATGCTAGATGCCGGCGGCTTGGCTAAGCGCCCGTCGCTTGGCGTGATCGATCCGCTGCACTTCGCGCCCAGGGCCAAGCGGGTGATTCACCTCTGTATGGCCGGCGGGCCGTCGCACCTTGAGACACTCGACTACAAGCCGAAGCTCGCCGAGATGGACGGCAAGCCGATGCCCAAGTCGATCACCGACGGCCAGCCGATTGCCCAGCTTCAAGGCAAGAAGGAATTGAAATGCCTCGGGCCGCAGCATGAGTTTCAAAACTTCGGCCAGTCCGGCCAGTCGATCTCCAGCGCACTGCCGCACATCGGTGGGATCGCGGATGAAATCTGCATCGTCCGCTCGATGACTACGCAGCAGATCAACCATGACCCGGCGCACACGTTCATGAACACCGGCGCGCTCGTTGCAGGCCGGCCCAGCATGGGTTCGTGGGTCACTTACGGCTTGGGCAGCGAGGGTAGCGATCTGCCCGGCTTCGTGGTGCTGACCTCCGTGGGTGGCGCGCAGGATCAGCCGATCGCCTCGCGGCAGTGGCACAGTGGTTTTTTACCGAGCCGATTCCAAGGCGTACACTTCCACTCGACTGGCGACCCAGTATTGTACATCAGCAACCCCAAAGGTGTGGATGCAAAAGGACAAGGCGCGGTCATTGATGCCGTCAACTCAATCAACAGATTGAGGAACAAGACCGTCGCCGATCCGGAGATCGACACGAGGATCAGCCAGTACGAAATGGCGTTCCGCATGCAGGCCAGTGTGCCGGAATTGATCGACACATCGAACGAGCCGCAGCATGTGTTCGACATGTACGGCGCCAAGCCGGGCGACGGCTCATTCGCAAGCAACTGCCTGCTCGCGCGGCGCCTGGCCGAGCGCGGCACGCGGTTCATCCAGCTTTATCACCGGGGATGGGATCATCACGGCGGCGTGAAGAAAGGAGTGCTCACCACAGCCAAGCATGTCGACAAGGCATCGGCTGCGTTGATCCGCGACCTGAAGGATCGCGGCATGCTTGACGACACACTGGTGATCTGGGGCGGCGAGTTCGGACGCACCCCGATGGCGCAGGGTTCCGGTCGGGACCACCACATGAAGGGTTTTTCATTCTGGCTGGCTGGTGGCGGTATCAGGGGTGGAATCAGCCACGGCAACACCGACGACTTCGGCTACCACTCGGTCGAGGATGTCGTCACCGTGCACGACTTTCACGCCACGATGCTGCATCTACTGGGTGTGAATCACGAGAAATTCACATTCAAGTTTCAGGGTCTCGACTTCCGCCTCACCGGAGTCGAGGAAGCCAATGTACTCAAGCCCTTGCTTGCGTAAAAATTTAGGCTCGTGTAAAGCCACGGATTTGCTGTACTTTCCTCTTTTCGCAAGTTGCCTGCGTTTCTCCGTTCTTACCGATTATCGGTTTGCTGTAACCCAGCAGCAGAAACATCGTATTTAGTGTATTCTCTGATCCGAAGATAAACCAATGAAATTAAACAATAAAATATCTACGAAACTGTTGACGCTTGGGTCAACTTTGGCCGTGCTTGGGGCGACTGGCCAAGAGGGCCTGGCTCAATCCGATGAGGATGCCGGCCAGTTGCCGCCAGTGATGATCATCTCTGAGGCTCCGCAAACGGAGTCGCGCTCGGTAACTCTGCTTAGCGGTGACACGATCACGCTGGGCGGTATCCAGGAAGTGCGCGATATCCAGACGGCGCTGCCCAACTTCACCGTCTTCGACGCGAACAACACGCGCATGCCGAAGTTCAGCGTGCGCGGTTTGCGTGAGAACAGTTTCGGTGTCGGTCAATCGGCGGTTGGCATTTATGTTGATGGCATTCCGTACACGGACATGATGTCCCGCGGCTTGTCGCTTTACGACGTGGATCATATTGAGTTTTTGCGCGGCCCGCAGGGGACGCTATTCGGTGCCAGCGCCGCGCCGGGCGGCATCATCAACGTCCGCACTCGTCAACCGGGCGCGGAGTGGGTCGGTTCCGCCGGTCTGGGCTACGGCGACCACGGAACGCAGGAGTATCGCTTGAATGCCAGCGGGCCGCTCACCGAGCAGATCGGCGTGAGCTTCAGCAGTTTGTACAACGACCGCGACGGCTTCGTCACCAACCTTCCCACGGGTCAGGATATTGACGGCCGAGAGTCGGTCGCCGGCCGGTTACAATTTGTCCTCACGCCGAGCGAGCCGTGGACGATCCGCTTGACCGCATCGAGCGAGCGCTACGACGACGGCTTCACGCCGACTTACAGCCCGCTCTCCGACGCCGGCCCGTTCAAGGTGAGCCGCGACGTGCCGGGCTACGTGAACACTGACGTGACCACATACGCGCTGAGCGCAGATTTCAGCGGCGAGCATTTCACACTGAGTTCAGTCACGGCTTTC
>JASLKI010000092.1 GCA_030747575.1 Verrucomicrobiota bacterium
AGAGATTATCGCTAAAGGCACCCTGAAACTGGGTAATGAAGAGGCTCCAGAATCCTCGGAGAGATCCCTCTGGCCGGCTGTTGGTTGGGTTTGCGTTGTCCATTTTCTCAGTTGCTGGACCAAAGCCTACCCGCCGGCGCCAATTTTCGCCAATTGATAAAATCAATGGTATCATCGACTCAGTCGATAATGCAGCTGCTTGCGCTTGGCCAAGTGACCGGTGTAGCTTCAACCCCGTTCAAGAATGGATCTTTTGGCGGACAACCGGTTGGCTCTTACACGGCGCGAGTTCCTAGGGAGCGGAGCCACCGGTATCGGCGCGGCGGCCCTGGCCTCACTGCTTGGGCCGGGCCTTGGCCAAGCGGCGACCGGAGGGAGGACAGGTTTCCCACAGTTTCCAGCCAAGGCGAAGCGGGTAATTTATCTCACCCAGTCCGGCGCGCCCTCCCACACCGATCTGTTCGACTACAAGCCGGGCCTGCAAGCGTGGCGCGGCAAGGAACTGCCACCGTCGGTGCGCATGGGCCAGCGGTTGACGACGATGACCGCCAAGCAAAAGCTGGCGATCCAGCCGACGGAGTTCAAATTCAGCCGGCACGGGCAGAGCGGCGCCTGGCTTAGCGAACTGCTACCCGGCATTGGTGCGGCCGCCGACGAGATTTGTTTCATCAAGTCGATGCACACCGAGGCGATCAATCATTCGCCCGGCATGACACTTTTCATGACCGGCAGCCAGATTCCCGGCCGACCAAGCATGGGTGCCTGGCTCAACTACGGCCTCGGCAGCGTGTCGCAAGAACTACCCGGCTACGTGGTGATGATGTCGCGCGACCAGCACGGCACGTGCGGGCAGTTGCTGTTTGACTACTACTACGGCTCCGGTTTTTTGCCGTCACGATTGCAGGGGGTGAAGTTCCGCACTTCCGGCGAGCCGGTGCTATACCTGTCCAACCCGAAGGGCGTCAGTCGCGAGGTGCGGCGCGGCCTGCTCGACGATCTGGCCAAGCTCAATGAAATGAAGTTTCGCGAAGTGGGCGACCCGGAGATCACCACGCGAATTTCGCAATACGAGATGGCCTACCGCATGCAGATGAGCGTGCCAGAGTTGACTGATTTCAGCGACGAGCCGGATTACATCTTCGACCTATATGGCAAGCACTCACGCACGCCCGGCACGTATGCAGCGAACTGCATCCTTGCGCGGCGGCTGGCCGAGCGCGGCGTGCGCTTCATCCAGTTGTTCCACGTTGGCTGGGACACGCACGGCAGCTTGTCGCAACAACTGCGCATGCAGTGCGATGACACTGATATGGCATCGGGAGCACTCATCCAGGATTTGCGCGCGCGCGGCTTGCTGGAAGACACTCTGGTGATCTGGGCCGGGGAGTTCGGCCGCACGCCATACGTGCAGGGCAAAGTAGACTCACCCAAGTACGGCCGCGACCACCACGGTCGCGCCTTCACGGTCTGGATGGCCGGTGCCGGCGTGAAGCCGGGCTTCGTCCACGGCGAGACGGACGACTTCGCCTACAACGTCGCCCGCGACCCGGTGCATGTGCACGATTTTCAGGCCACGATCCTGCATCTGCTCGGCATCGACCACGAGCAATTGACCTTCAAGTTCCAGGGCCGCCACCACCGCCTGACCGACGTGCACGGCCAAGTGGTGCGCCCCGTCCTCTCCTAACCGCTTGTCCGCTTGGCCAAGCTGCTTTAGCTTGCTGGTCGCGTGGCTGCGAAAAAAAAAGACAACCCAACGGATGAGGTACCCTTTGAGGAGGGGCTGAAAAAGCTCGAAGGCATCGTCGAGGAGATGGAGGGCGACGATCTGCCGCTCGAGAAACTGCTCGAGCGCTACGAGGAAGGCACGCGCCTGGCCAAAGGCTGCCAAGCCAAGCTCGAGGCAGCCGAGCTGAAAATACAGAAACTGCAACCCAACGCCGACGGCGAAGACGAACTCGTCGACGACGACTCAGTCGAATTTTAACATGGCAAAAGTCAAGATGCCCAATCGCTACCTCGACATGGTGGACCACCCGGCCCACGTCAAGAAGTTGACGGTCAAGCAACTCGAGAAACTGGCTGAGGAACTGCGCGAGGAATTGATCAACGGCCTGGCGAAGAACGGCGGCCACCTCGGCCCGAACCTCGGCGTTGTGGAATTGACGCTGGCGATGCATCGCGTGTTCGAGACGCCGAGGGACAAGTTCGTCTGGGACGTCAGCCACCAGTCTTACGTGCACAAGCTGCTCACCGGCCGGAAGGAGCGCTTCCGCACCATCCGCACCACCGACGGGCTGAACGGCTTCGCGCTGCGCACCGAGAGCGAGCACGACAGCTACGGCGCCGGCCACGCCGGTACGGCATTGTCGGCGGCGCTGGGCATGGCCGCCGCGCGCGACCAGCGCGGCAGCGACGAGAACGTCGTCTGCGTCTTCGGCGACGCAGCGCTGACCAACGGCATCTCGTTCGAGGCGCTGAATAACATCGCGCACACGACGAAAAAGTTTGTCGGCATCCTCAACGATAACGAGTGGTCCATCGCCAAGAACGTCGGGGCCATCTCGACCTACCTCAACAAGCTGATCACCAATCCGGGCTACAACAAGATCACCCGCGACCTGCAGAAGTTCATCTCCAAAGTGCCCTCGGGAAAACGGGCGCTGCGGCTGGGCCTCAAGGGGCAGGAAGCCCTCAAGGGTACCGTCACGCAGGCGGCACTGCAGCACAATGAGGAGACGCTGGACAGCGACGGCCGCGGCGGCTTCGGCAGCAGCCTTGTGTTCGAGGAATTTGGCATGCGCTACCTTGGCCCGATCGACGGGCACGACCTGCCACTGCTGATTGAAACGCTCGAGTTCGCCAAGACGTGCGACCAGCCGATCGTCATCCACGTGATCACCAAGAAGGGCAAGGGCTTCAACGCTGCCCTCGATCATCCGGAGAAATTTCACGGCACCGGTGGATACAATCCGGCCACCGGTGAAAGCCTCCCCTCCAAGCCCGGCACACCGCCAAAATATCAGGATGTGTTTGGGCAGACCATGGTAAAACTTTGCCAAAAAGACACCTCGGTCGTCGGCATCACCGCCGCGATGCCCAGCGGCACCGGCCTCTCGGCGCTGGAGAAAGCCATGCCGGATCGCTACTTCGACGTCGGCATCGCCGAGGAGCATGCCGTGCTGTTTGCCGCCGGCATGGCCACGATGGGATACCGACCGGTGTGCGCCATTTACTCGACCTTCCTGCAGCGCGCTTACGACATGATCATCCACGACGTCGCGCTGCAAAACCTGCCGGTGACGTTCTGCATGGACCGCGCCGGACTCTCAGCCAACGACGGGCCGACGCATCACGGGTTGTTCGACATCGCGTACCTGAGCTGCGTACCCGGCATCATCGCGATGGCGCCCGGCGACGAGGACGAGTTGGCCGACATGATGTTCACCGCCACGCATCAAAACCAACCGGCCTTCATCCGCTACCCGCGTGGCAGCGGCGAGGGCGTCGCGGTGAAGGAACAACCGGCACTGATCGAGATCGGCAAGGCCGAGGTGCGGCAAAATTTCTCCAACAGCGGCAAACCGAAAGTGGCGTTCTTCGCGCTTGGCCCGATGCGTGGCATCGCCGACAAGGCCATCGAGGAACTCGGCGCGGAAAACATCGACGCCGCGATCATCAATCCGCGTTTTACAAAGCCGATCGACGGCGGCACCACCGAGTTTTTCGCACAGGCGGCGGACGTGATCGTCACCATCGAGGATCACGTGATCAAGGGCGGCTACGGCAGCATCGTGCGCGATCATTTGGGCGACTGCGGCATCACCACGCCGGTGGTGCGCATCGGCTGGCCAGACCAGTTCATCGAGCACGCCTCGTCGGTGGGTTACCTGCGTGAAAAGCACGGCCTCACCGGTGCCAACACGGCTGAACAAATACGCCAAGCGCGAAGCCAAGCGAGCGAAGCTAGCGCGAAGCCCAACCCAGCGCTTGGCCAGGCGCTCGGCGGGTAACGACGATGAACCGGCATTGCCACAACTGCGGTACGGAATGGACAATCGACGGCCAGCCCGGCCGCAGTGATGTCTGCCCCAGCTGCAACGAGGATTTGCGCGCCTGCCTCAATTGCGTTTTCCACGACCGCGGTGTGGCGTACCAATGCCGCGAGCGGCGCGCCGAACCGGTGACGGAAAAAAACCGGTCGAACTTCTGTGAGTACTTCGACTTCGCGCAATGCGACTGGTCGGGAAACATCGGCCCGAACAAGCGGGTGGAGGAAGCCAAGGGCACATTTAACAAGCTGTTTGGTGACTGAACATGCGATGCTGATGATGCCTTCGGAGCCCGATTTTGTTTCCGTGTCAAGTCTGTTTCGAGAGGAGCAGGGAAAAAACTTTTATTAATAATTTAAAAATTGCGGTTGTCAGAAAACCGAACGAGGTCTACGATGCCGTCCCTGCTACCACGAACTGCAAACGAAGCAACCTATGAAAAAAATCGACGCAATCATCAAGCCCTTCAAGCTTGAGGATGTGAAGGAGGCGCTTGCCGCCGTCGGCGTTGAGGGAATGACAGTGACGGAGGTGAAAGGATTTGGCCGACAAAAGGGCCACACCGAGATTTATCGTGGAAGCGAGTACACTGTTGATTTTCTCCCCAAGATAAAGCTTGAGATTGTGCTGGAAGACGATCGTGTACAGGACGCGATAGATTCCATCGTAAAGAGCGCCAAGACGGACAAGATCGGGGATGGTAAAGTCTTCGTCAGTTCCGTCGAGGGTGTAACCCGAATTCGAACCGGTGAAACAGGAATCGATGCGGTTTAAGGGCGCTCCTGCGCCAACTCGCCTCCGTTTTTGTTTTTCTCCGGTCAAGATGACCAACTGAGACCGAGGATTGGGCGCGGCGAACCCAATAAATCGCAAGCAGTTGTAGTTAGTAGTGTTAAGTGAGAAGAAGCCTGTGAATAAAGTGTGGACAAAAGTTAATAGCTTACGCTGGATAAGACACGGCGCTGGTAATACTTTGCCCAGCGCATCGAGTGGTTCAACCGCGCCACGAAATGCAACCCAACCGAGACAAGCAACCTACCTGTTGGAGTAACCCAACCAACTGAAAACCATATGTTTATAATTTACAATCTATCGTTTTTCGCAGTCGAGCCGGAGCGTTCTCCGAGCCGATTTTTAACCCCCGTTCATCAATCGACGCCAACTGGGGTGGCTTTGTTCCAAGGGCACGATGGTAGAGAGTGAATAAAAACTGCATAACCCTGCTATCAAATCCCCGATGACAAAAACTTTTGAAAAAACATGGACGCAAGCAAGTGAAACATTGCGCACCATGGTCAACCCGGAACTCTTCAATCTTTGGTTTGACCCCATCCAACCCGGCACCATTGATGAGGAAACAGCCCTCCTGATTGTTCCCAATGAGTTTTGCGCTGTCTGGCTCAAGGATAATTACCTGGATCTGCTTCAGGATGTGTTGGCTCACATCACCGGGAAGAAACTGAGCGTTCGGTTTGAGGTGAACGAGAGCGCCAAGAACAGTGTTCCAACCCAAACCCCGGACACTCCCGCCGTCACCGGGGCCAAGCCGGCCAAGCGGGTGGTGGACGCCCAATCCCGTGCGTCTTCGGAAAAACTGTTCAACCCTAAAAACACCTTTTCCTCCTTCGTCGTCGGCGACAACAACAACTTTGCGCACGCCGCAGCCTTGGCCGTGGCCCAATCGCCTGGGCGCTCGTACAATCCACTGTTCCTTTACGGCGGAGTGGGGCTGGGCAAAACACATTTGCTGCACGCCATCGGCCACAATGTCCTGATGGAAAACCCAAAGTTGAAGGTCTCCTATCTTTCGTCGGAGAAATTTACCAACAAGTACATTGAGGCGATTCAGAACAACGACCTCGGCAAGTTCCGACGCACCTACCGCAACACCGATGTCCTCCTGATTGATGACATCCAGTTTCTCTCCGGCAAGGAACGCATCCAGGAGGAATTCTTCCACACGTTCAACGCCCTGCATGAGGCTCACAAGCAAATCGTGATGACCTGCGACCGGCCGGCCAATGAAATCAAGAACCTCGAGCACCGCCTGGTTTCCCGGTTCGAGTGGGGTCTGGTCACCGACATGCAGCCGCCTGATTTCGAGACGCGACTGGCCATCCTGCGAAACAAGGCTGTCACTCTCGGTGTTGATTTGCCCGATGAAGTGGTGAGTTTCCTGGCCAAGCGCATCCGCACCAACATCCGCCGCCTTGAGGGCGCGCTGATTCGCGTGTCCTCCTACCAATCCCTCACCGGCAAGCCGGTGACTCCCAACGCCGTCGAGAGTCTGCTCAAGGACGTGTTGCACGAGGAGGGGCGCACGGTCATTTCCATCGAGAACATCCAGAAACGTGTTGCCGAGCATTACGACATCCGCTTTGCCGACATGACCAGCCGGCGCCGGCCGGAGAACATCGCCTTCCCGCGCCAAATCGCCATGTATCTGGCCCGCGAGATGACCCGCAAATCCCTCAACTCCATCGGCGAGGCATTCGGCGGGCGCGACCACGGCACCGTGCTACACGCCTGCCGCCTTGTACGCGACCGGATGGAACAACAAACCGACGTGCGACAGGCCGTCCGGTACCTTGAAGGACAGCTTGGCCGCTAATCCGCAGCCGCTTGGCCAAGCGGTACCCCGAAAAAAGCCGCCGAGCGGCCCATGATATCCGCCGGGACGCCCAGCGCCTCTTTCAGCGCCACGTCACGATCCCACGGATTCCCGATCACGCCGATCGACTGCATCTGTTTGCGCGTCAGGTTTAGCGGGTAAAACCACGGCGACACCACGGCGGTATTAATGAGCGGAAAATCCGAACCGTAAAGCAGCCGCCCCCCGAGCCGCTCCTCGGTGATGGCCTGCCGCAGGTATCCAAGCTTGTTACCCTGCGTCATGCTCGAGATATCCGAGTAAAGATTCGGATAATCGCCGAGCATCCCGATCAGCCGGTCGATGTCCTCCTGTCCCTCGTTTTTCCCGGTTGACGCCGTGTGAGCGACGATCACCTTCACCCCGAGCGACAGCGGCAGCTTCAGCCGCACCGGGTCGGCCAGCTCATCCCGCGCGTGGGTGAACGAGCGCTCCTGCCCCGCGTGTGTCAGCAACGGCAGATCCAACGCAACCATTTTCCGGTAAAACGGCTCGTGCGCCTTGTCGGCGGGATCGATGAACTGGATCGACGGCAGCCACTTAAGCAGCAGCGCTCCGTTGTCCTTGGCCCACTGCAACCGTTCGAGCGCGTCGGGGCGGTGGGGGTTGATGCTCGCCCCGAAATACAGGTTCGGGTACTTGGCCGCCTCGGCGGCGACAAACTCGTTCGGTATGTAAAACTCCGTCCGCGAGCGGTCGAGTTGGCCGTTGGCATCTACCGCGCCATCCATCGCGAGAACGATCGCCGCGCCCACCCGCTGGCTCTCCCCGATCCCTTTGGCCAAACGCTCCACCAGCAACTGATCCCCCTTCTCCTCCGTCTCGGCCACGGTCACCCCAAACGCTTTCAGGTAGATTTTAAACCGAAAATTGTTCCGCAGTTCCTTCGAAACAAAGCAGCCGCTGTCGCCCGCGCCAATGCCAGCCACGTGACAGTGCATGTCGAGTATCAAGCCGTCATGCGGCTTGGCCAACGGCAGATACGGCCCGGAGAAAAACACCTCCCGCAGCGCCAGCAACAACAGCACGCCAACGCCCAGCCACTTGGCCAAGCGCACGCAGCGGCAACACCATCGCCGACGACCTTGTCTCGGTTCATCCAGTTTTTGCTTTGTGTCCATCAGTTAATCCAAACTTGAGTTTCGCCCCCGCCAAGCGCACCCTTAAGGCATGTCAGAGATAGCGGAGTTCCTCCATCACGGCGCGGAGCAGATCACACCGAAAATCCTCGAGAGAATCCATAAAAAACTTCCCGCCCTCAAACTGGAGTTCGCCGAGATTGACGCACCTAAGTATCCCCACCTGACCGAGCAACTCGAGTTTTTGGCGGGCGTCGTCGAGGATTATATCGAGGGAGCCGACGACACCCTTCCGTTGGTGGCCGTGGCCGAGGCAGCCTACGCATTGGTTTACGCCCACAGGCAGCTTGGCCTTATCCCCAATCATTTACCGCACATTGGCCACGCCGACGAGTCGTCGATTGTCCGGGCCATCCTGATCGAGAACGAGCGCGTGCTCTCCGAGTATGCCGAGCGGCATGACATCGACTGGGTCACCGTCAAGCCGTGACAAGCTCCTCGAGAGCCTCCGTCAATTCCCGCGCGTACTCAGCGTTTACCGCTCACTGTCAAAGCTGAGTTTTACGGGCAATCTTCCAGATGCGCCGGTTGCTCCGGACGTAAAGCGCGCCGTTCGAGACGGCCGGCGAACACTGGATCATCTCGCCCAAGTCCATCTCGCCGGCGATGCGTCCCTCCGGCGCTGACAGATCCACCACCTGCACCATGCCCTCCTCGTTGAAGACGTACAAGTGATTGTCCGCCACCACGGGCGAGCCGCCGAACGGCCCGTCGAGGCGCAGTTGCCAAAGCCGCTTGCCGCTGTCGGTGTCACCGCACGTCAGCACGCCGGCGCTGTTCAGGCTGTAAACCCGGTCGCGATGCACAAGCGGACTGGCGGTGTCCGGGCGCAACCGCGACGAGCGCCATTTCTGCTTAAACGACCTGCCGTCATCCGCCAACTCGAGTGCCGTCAAGCCGTGCGATGGCACGTAGAGGACTCCGCCGGCCAGCGTGCTCGACGGGATCGTCGATGCGCCGTCGGCGTAGTGCCAGGCGACCTCGCCGTTTTTCGGGTTCACGGCGTGGATGCCCCTGCCAGATTGCAGCAGCAGCATCTCCGCCCCCGCCCCGGTTTTTTGCACTGTGGCCGTGGTCCAGTTGGCTGACTTCGGACGATCCAACCTCCACAGGTTCACCCCGTTTTCTTTGTCGAGTCCGGCCGTTAACGACTCGCTATCATTCTCGACCTGCGCGACCAGCACCCCGCCGGCGAGCACGAGCGACGACGCCATGCCGAGGCTGTTGCGAGCATTCGGGTAATCCAGCGTCATGCCGCGAAGCCACTTGAGGTTGCCGTCGAGGTCGAGGCAGAACAGGTCATTCGATGAAAAGATCGCGAACAGCCGCCGGCCATCCGTCACCGGCGTGGGGGCGGCGATGCTCGTTTTGTCGTGGCACATCGTACTGCCCATCGCCCAAAACTGGCGCTGCCAAATTACCGAGCCATCGGCGGCATTGAGGCAGAGAATCTGCAACCGGTCCTGCCGCGTGCCGCCGCTGGCGGTGACAAACACCCGGTCACCCACGACGAGCGGGCTTGAGAGTCCCCGGCCCGGCAGGTCGATTCGCCAGGCGATGTGCTTCTTCGCGTCGAGCGCAACCGGTAGCCCGACTTCATCCGAAACGCCGTTGCCCAGCGGCCCCCGAAAGCCGGGCCAGTCGCCCGCCGCCAAGCCGTTGGCTAAGGCGGCAAAAGTGAAAGTAAGTAGAATTTTTTTCATGATTGTCTGATTACTGAGCGGTGACTTCGCGGTTCTTTTTCGTGGCGGAATGAATCGCCGTGCCGGTCGCGTCGCACACCCGCAACTGGAACTGCCATTGCACCGTCCAATCCTCAACCTGCTCATTTTGGCAGGCCTTCACGAGGATCGTGTTGCCGCCCTTCTTCAACTGCACCAGCAGTTTGTATTGGTCGATCCGCATGCCCCGGTGGTACTCGTCGTGTCCAAAGACCAACTCGCCGTTGAGCCAGATCTTCCACGCGTTTTTGCAGCCAATCCGCAGCTCGGCCGGCCGGTTGATGCCGGAGACAAACTCCGTCTGCGCGTAGCCGGTGACCTCCTTGAGATCGCCGTAAGGCTTGTTGAAATCCACCATCCCGTATTCGTCGCCGGTCGAGTAACCCTGCCACTTCACCTTGCCGTCCATGCCGTCGTACGACGCCGACAATTCCGCGTTTTTTTCCGGCCCGAACACCGACTCAAACCCGGCGCGATCCTTGTTGTGAAACGGGCCGGCCATTTGCCAATCCACGAGAAAACCGAAGTGCCTCGTCAAGTTGACCTTGCGGCCAAGCTCCCGCAACGCGTCGGAGATGGACTTGATTTGGTCGAGGTCGCGGGCGGCATCGAGCGCCTGCCGGTACAGCAACACGGCCGCCGGCTTGTTGCCGACCTTGGCCAATCCGTCCGCCTGGCCAAGCAGCCGGGCGACGGCCTCGCGGCGGAGATCCACGCTGGGGTCGCCCAGGAAACCGGGGATGAGTTGCTCCGCGGCCTGCGCGTCAACGCGCCGGATCAGCTCGAAAGCTAGCGCGCGCGACTTGGCGTCATGACTCCTGTTCAGCAGGAATTCGCCCAACTCGACCAGCGGCAGTTCCCCGCCCTTGGCCAACGTGTTGCCGGCGATCACCTCAACGGCACCTCGAAGATAGTTCGCCGCGAACAGGTTCGCCCCGTCCATCCCGACGAGCAACGCCGGCAGCGTGCCCGCACCGCCCTTGGCCAGGCGCTGCAGCGCCCGGCCGGCGGCAGTGTTGCCCTGCCCCTCGCCACCGACGGCGCGCAACGCGGCCACCGACTTGTCAAATTCATCCGCCACCGCCTGGCCAAGCGGGGCCAAGCCAAGCATCGCCAACGCCGCATACAAACAAGGAAGCTTCACACGCGAAAAGCTACCGGCAGCTCCATGCGAACAAAAGCTTTTTGAGAAAAGAAAAGGGCAACTTTTGAAACCTCAAAGGGCTATGATCGGTGGCTTCGGCTACTCGATTAATAATACGCGCCAAAGAGGATCATCATCTCGTCGGTGCTGCGCA
>JASLKI010000093.1 GCA_030747575.1 Verrucomicrobiota bacterium
TTGGCCTTCGTCGGGAAATGCGCCTTGCGGGGTTTGAGCGGATTGGTGTGGTCGGCCAGCGCGGAGGCAGGGGCGGCGAATACCTTGTCGCCGGGGAAAATGCCCGACAATGACACGCCAGCCATTGCCGTGCCGAACCGCTGCACGAACCCGCGCCTGCTGAACTGCTCTACAAGTTTCGGGTCCATCGCTTCATTCGCATCAATTTGTCTCGGGAAAAGTAAGTCGGACGCGCCTCTCAGTCAATGTACACAAACTCGCTGATGTTGAACATTACGGAGCAAAGATCCTGCAGCGCGCGGCGCTTGGCCAAGCCGGCTTGGGCGTTGGCGACCAGTTCAACGTCTTTCGACTTGGAGTGGGCGATTTCGTTGATGAACACATCGTGCTTGGCCAAGTGCAGTTTCAACTGATCGGTGCGGACGGCGCCGCCCCAGGCGCGGATACCGATGTGGCCTTCGCCCTCGATTGGTGACTCGTCTTTGACGGTGAGCAGCGGTTCGCCACTGTCGCCGAGCCAAAAGCGCATTTCGCCCTTGGCCAATTCCGCTCGAAAGTTACGCCAGCCAAACGACGAGCGGAGTCCGCGCTTGGCCAAGATCTTGATTTCCTTGGCGTGGCGACGAATCAGCAACTCGTTTTGCTGAGTATCGAAGTGGATTTCGTAGCCGGTGTTATCAGTTCCGTTGGCGTTGGCCCGAAGCAGAATGCCGGCGTTCTCGACGCTTTGCTCGAGTTTGATCCGGCCGCTGAGTTTGACGTCGGCCTGCTTGGCTGCGGTCATCAGCACGAACGGTCCGCGCCCCGGAACGACGTTCATGATGCCCTCGTAGCCGCCGCCCCATTTGCCGGCATGAGAACGCCAGTTGGCGTCGGGCGGGATGAGGAATTTTTCCTGTGGCAGCTTGTCGCGGAAAGCGCGCTCAATGGAAGCCGGGACGTCCGGCGCGAAGACAAGTTGGTGGCGCACCTCGTGGTGCCGCGCTTCCTGTTGGCGGAGGTAGCGCTGGCCAAAGGCGATCTCTTCGACCGTTGCGTCGCGGGCGAGCGTCTGGCGGAAGAGCGTATTCACTAACGTGGCGGTGTCGCCTGTGTTTGTCGGGGCCAACTCGGCGGCGAGCCTGCGCGCCTGGCCGGAGATAAAGTCGCTGTTGAGTAGGGTGAGCGCTTGCGGGGCGACGGTGGTCACCGCACGAGCACCAATCGAACCCTCGGTCCCGCTGTAGTCGAACACCTCAAGAAACGGTACCATCATCGTCCGCTTTACGAAGGCGTAAACGCTGCGGCGCGCCTGCTCATCGGCCCTGGAGTAGCCCCAGCCGCGGCCCGGCTTAGAAGCGCCGGCGATCACTTCGCCGCTGAAGTTCGGATAAAATCCCCGGCCGCCCATCGCGGTGTTGAGCGAGTTACTGGTCTTGAGAATAGCATCGCGAATGGCCTCGGCCTCGAGCCGGCGAAGATTTTGGCGCCAGACCAGCTCGTTGCCGGGATCGGCGTTTTGGTTCATCGGATTTTGCCATGAGGTGCGGCGGTAAGCTTCGCTGTTCACGATCACGCGATGCATGTGCTTGATAGACCAGTCGCCGGCGACGAACTCGGCAGCCAACCAATCGAGCAGCGCAGGGTTGGCGCAGGGCTTGCCGGCCTTGCCGAAGTCGTTCGGCGTCGCGACGAGGCCGCGCCCGAAGTGGAATTGCCAAATGCGATTGGCCATCACGCGGGCTGTCAGCGGGTGCCCGGGGCTGGCGATCCACTTGGCTAGCGCGAGCCGGCGGCCGGTCGTGAATGGGTTGGGCGACTTCTCGATGGCCGGCTTGGCCTTGGCCAAGACCTTAAGGAATTCCGGCTCCACTTTTTTGCTGGGGCGTCCGGCGTTGCCGCGGATCAGCAGGTGCGTGTCCATCGGCTTGGCGCTGTGTTCGCGCACGGTCATCGCGTACTCGCGGCCGTCCCAAGGTGGCTTGGCGTCCTTCGGTTTGTCCGGCTGGTTTTGCCACGCAAAAACTTCGAGCGGCGCGATGAGCGGCGAGTAGGTAGCGGAGTCCCATTCGTACTTGGGCTTGTCGTAGAAGCGGACGTTCCGGAAGAAGGCCAACATCTCGTAGTAGTCCCGTTGCGAGATGGGATCGAACATGTGATCATGGCAACGCGCGCAGCCAACCGTCAGGCCCATGAAGGTTTCCGACGTGGTCTTGAGCATGTCGTCGAGCCCCTCGAACTCGGCGGCGCGCGGGTCGTCCGGTTCGTCATCCCAGACACCGAGTCGGTAAAAACCGGTGGCGATCAGGCTGTCATTGTCCACGTCCGCCAACTCGTCGCCGGCGATCTGCTCCATCACGAACCGGTCGTACGGCTTGTCCTCGTTGAACGAGCGGATGACGTAGTCGCGGTATTTCCAGACAAGCGGTTTTTCATCGTCGCGCTCGTAGCCGTTGGTTTGGGCGAAGCGCACGACATCGAGCCAATGGCGGCCCCAGCGTTCGCCGTACTGAGGCAGGGCGAGCAGATGCTCGACGAGCCTTGGCCAGGCGCCGGGCGAGTCGTCGTTCACGAACGCCCGCATCTCACCATAGGTCGGCGGCAGGCCGATGAGG
Source organism: Verrucomicrobiota bacterium (assembly GCA_030747575.1). GTDB lineage: Bacteria > Verrucomicrobiota > Verrucomicrobiia > Limisphaerales > UBA1096 > UBA1096. Next base: position 2,595 of record JASLKI010000093.1, read on the forward strand.
TCAAAGTACGCGCGGCGAATGAGCGTGGCCTTGTCGGCGATCGGGTTCGCGGCGATACCTCTAGCGTCGAGTTGCGCTTGGATCAACTGATCAATCGGCGCTTGGTTACCGTTGCGCTTGGCCAAGCGCGGATGCTTGACCGGGCGGAACGCCCAGTAGTCACGGTCTTCATCGGTGATTGAAAAACCGTGTTCGCGCTTGGCTGTGACTAGTGCGGTCTCGCTTGGCCAAGGGGCGCCGAGACGAATCCACTGCTCGAGATCGGCGACGGCCTGCTTGCTCAACTTTTTCTTGGGAGGCATCTCCAAGTCAGAGTTGGTGTACTTGACCGCCTCTATCAAAAGGCTCTTGGCTGGGTCGCCAGGCACGATCGCCGCTCCGGAGTCGCCGCCACGCAGAATTGTTTTGCGGGAGTTTAGTTGTAGGTTGCCCTTGTGCTTGTCGTTGTCGTGGCACTCGTGGCAATTATTAATGAGCAGTGGCCTAATCTTGCTTTCGAAGAAGTGGATACCCTCTGGCAAAAAGATGGTCTGCTCCCCTTGGACAAGCGGCAAACCTGCCGTGGCCAAGCTCCCAATCGCCATCAGCGTGGCTAAATACAAACGTGCTTTCTTCACCTGAAAAAAAATCGCTCGACGAGTCCGCGGACGCTAGGTGATAGGCCAAAGATTGGCGAGGCGAATCTACGCGAGGTAAGGAATCGTCAGCGGGCCTTGTGGCAGCACCGCCAAGCGGGCGTCCGGCCCGAGTTTGGCCAAGCGATTGGAGACCTCAGCGCTGATATCCGCGCACGGGGCCAGATGGCAAGCTTGCAGCGTGGTATCATCGAGTTCACAGCGTACCAGCACCTCGGCACGGCGTTGTACCAGCGCCTGAATTTGCGCCTGCCATTGCTCCGCCCGGATGAAACCCGGCGTCGAAAGTTTGGCCAAAATCTCCTCGATCGAGTCAGCGCTGCGCAACAAGTCATCAAGCGGGCTGCCGTCGGGCACACCTTCGCGGCACTCGGCGGCGAGGATCAGTGTGCCGCCCTCCTTCAGCACACGGGCGCCGGCGCTCATCCCCTTGACGCCCTGATACAAATTGAGATCCAGCGGGTAGCCGCTATTGGTTGTGACGACGATATCGAATGGCTGCTCGACGGGCTGCATTGCCGATTTTTTGACAAACACGCAGCCGGTCTTGTGCGCCTCAATGATGTCGCCGGCGAACACGTTCGTGATATCGCGCTGCTCGTTGAGCGTGACGTTAAGGAGAAAACTCGGCCCCGTCTTGAGCGCGATGTCGCGTAATTCCTCCCATAGCGGGTTCCCCTCGGTGATGCCGAAGGTCGCCTGCGGGTCGCCGATGTTTTTTTCGCCGTGATTGCTCATCACTGTCTCCAGCCCGGCACAGCCGGGCATGATGCCTTTCACGCCGCCGCTGAATCCGGCAAAGAAATGTGGCTCGATAAACCCGGTGATGATCCGCAGATCGGCCTCGACGATGTGCCTGTTGAGCAGTGCCGGCGTGCCGTCCGCCGTGGAGCCGACCTGCACCAGCGCCTGCGGGTTTTCCGGCTCGTGGTTGAGTACGCGGTAGTTTGCGACGACTTCCGGCGTGAGCATTGTCTCCAGTTCCTCCCGCGTGTTGGGCCGGTGCGTGCCGAGTTGGTTCAGTAGAGTGATATTGTCATTTGGCACGCCGAGATGCTCGAGTAGCCAGGGGATGATTCGGTCGTTTGGGGTCGCGCGGGTGATGTCGGTAAATGCGATGCAGATTTTTGTGTCGGGCGAGATGCGCTCGAGTAACGGCTGGCTGCCGATTGGATTCTGTAGCGCGTCGAGCACGGCCTCCTTCTCATCGGCCAAGCCGTCGATGTGCGCCGGCTCGATGACCGTCGTGCGATCGTCGGGAACCTCGATAGGAAGATGGCCGGAGCCGTATGCCAGATTGACTTTCATGCAAAACGCGGCAGCAGAGTAGCGTCACCGGCGAACCAAGCCAAGCGGCGTCAGTTCCACGAGAGGTCGTCCGGGCCGTCGGCGAGCAGGCGGTGCTGCCAGTCTAGGCCGCGAAGGATTTCGTGCCATGCCGCCTCCTCGGGGTTGCTGAAAACCAGTTCCGTCGTCGCTTTGCAGATGAGCCACGCTTTGCGGGTTAGCTCGCTCTCAAGTTGGCCTGCCCCCCAGCCGGAGTAGCCGAGGAACACCTCGATCTGGTGGTCGGGGTTGACCGAGTTGGTGAGGTCGCTCAACTCGCCCGGGTCCTGCACCAGCGAGAGGTTGTTCATCACGTTGCCCTGAAACATGAACGAGTCGCTGTGAAGGATGTGCACCGACGACTCATCGACCGGGCCGCCGCTGCGGGTGCGCCGGTTCTTCACCGATGGCGGCATGTCGATGGGCAACACGTCGCCGACGCGCTTGTCGCTGGGTTGATTGAGCACCAGCCCGAAGGCACCCCCGGGCGAGTGTTGGCACATGAGGATGACCGTGTGGTGAAAACAGGAACCGTACATTCCGCCGGCATCCAGCAACAAATGCCCGCGAAGGCTCTGGAGGTTTTCCTTCATCCGCCTGCCACTATTTTTACTATTTCCATCGTGTCGC
>JASLKI010000094.1 GCA_030747575.1 Verrucomicrobiota bacterium
TCCACGCCGAAAAAAGAGTAGGACAGTTGCTTGGCCAAGCGGCTACTTGAGCGTCTGCATATAGTCGAGCAGGCTGGCCATTTCCTTGACAGTCAAGCCGGCGGCTAGGCCTTCCGGCATCATCGACGTGGTGCGCGTGCCACTCTTGGCCACGTCCGAGCGTTTGACGCGTTGCACGATTCCAGCGATGTTGCGCAGATCGACGACGCCATCCTTTTCGGCAGTCACAAAACCTTCCAGCTTTGTGCCGTTTTTCAACTCGAACCACTGCGTCTGGAATCCCTGTGACACAACGGCGCTTGGCTTGAGGATGGATTGGATCAGGTCGGCGCGCTTCCATTTTTTGCCGGCATCGCCGAGGTAGGGACCTTTCTGGGGTTGATCCTGTGAGGTGGTGTGGCAGGCGATGCAGGCCTGCCGGGTAAACAACTGGCTGCCAAGCGCGGCATCTCCCCTGGCCTCCAACAGCAGCGCGGTAGCCTCGTTGTGGCCGAGTTGAACAATAAGTCGCTTGTCGTTGTTACCTGTTGCCGGGGCGGCGTTCAGTTTGCCCAATGTGGCCTTTGCAACTTTGGCCAAGGCGGCGTCTTTCGACTTGGCAGCGGTTGTCACCAATTCACGATGACCGGCTGAGCCGGAGTCGCCGATGGCGGTCAACAACTCGGCGTTCTTGGCTCCGCGACGGATGATGTCACTCATCATTTCGCGAAGGTAATCGTTGGCCAATGGCGACTGCTCGAGTTGCAGCGCGATCCGGTACGTGACGACCTTGGCTGCGCCTTTTTGGTTGCGGGCGGCATCGCGCAGTACCCTCGGCCGGCCAAGATGGCTCGGCGCGTAAATGAACTCTCGAATCGTCGTTGCGAAACTTTTTTTGTCGGCGCTGTTATTTTGCCATTCGCTGATGATGGCCAACTGCGCGTTGAACGCTTCGTTGCCTGTGATCCGCCCAAGCGCATTGAACGACTCGGAGCGAACCTTCGTGTCGCGATCGCCATCGAGTGCCGCCTTTCGGAGAGGTTTGATGGCAACGGTTCCTGGAGACGACGAGGCAATGAACGCCATCGCCTCGTCGATCTTGCTATCGATGCCCAGCGCGGCTGGGTCGATGCGGTTGAGTTTTATCTTGGCGATCATCTGCGGTTTGTGTTCGGCATTCAACTGGGCAAAGCCGGTCTTGATTGCCGCGCCGATGCGGGGCGACGCCTCCCATTCAACCGGCTCAAAGTAGGGGCCACGGTCGTCAGGACGGGTGGACCACCACTTCTTCCCGTCCCAGCGCTTGTCGATGTAATAAAGCCGACAGAGGGCGGTGAGAATTTCCGTATTCAGCGACGGATTTTCTGAATCCTGCAGTTTTCGGATCAAGCCATCGACGGCTTCAGTGGTATGCATTTCCTGCAGTGCGGCCAACGCGATCTGCCGGGTTGGTTCGTCATTGATTCCATCCAGGCAGATTTGTGTCGCCCTGGTTTCCACCAGCGCTTTCCGGGCAATGTGCGGGATGATTTCATTGTTAGCATAAACGCCATTTTTTGGCGAGTTGTCAACCGCCGCCGCCGCCATTTTGAGAAGGCTTTTTCGCGCTTGGCCAAGCCGGGCCAGGCCAATTACGGCCTGCAATTGGACACGCGGATTCTTGTCGCGCAGCGCTTTCACAAACAGGGCGGAATTCACGCCACCGGTTTGGCGCTTGCGATCGGCGAGGGCTCGATACGCCCATTCGCGAATGGTTTCGTCGAGCGTCAACCGTGCGATCGTCTTATTTACGGATTCGCCGGCCAGTTGCTTGAGCGTGAACAGCGCGGCGATGCGTCCATGCAGGTGGATCGACTTGTCGGCGGCGAGCCTGGCCAAGCCGTCGATATGCCCGCCGGCACTGCGTTTGAGAATCTCACGCTGGGTGTTGATCCGGCAGACGGCGCTGTCGGAAACGATGTGCTTGAGCAGGTTGGTGTCGGACGCTTTGGCCAAGTTGGGAAACTTGGCCGCTGTTTTTCCGGGAAAGGTGATCAGCGAAACGCTGCCGACGTCCGGTCGGCTGAAACGGTAGCCGCCGTTTTTCCAGTCGGTGACGTACATCCTCGAGTTGCCATCAGCGTCCATGTCGATGGCCTTGATTTTGTAAAAGCTGTCCTGCGTGACGTTGAAGGTGCCTTCGTGCGGCGTGAGGCGGTGAACGTAAACGTGTTGAGTGGTAAAGTCGCATGTGTAGAGTGCGTCGTTGAAGGCGTCCGGAAAGCCGGGTTCGTCCAGCCAATAGGCGCCCGTACCGGAGCCACCGCCGTAGTCAGCCAGCGGCGGCATGTGCTCTGCGGGAAAGTTTTTATAGAGGCGCGGATAGCCGTGGTTTCCCAGTGAGACGAAGTGATGCAGGCGAGTGTTCCAGCCCTTGCCATCGTTGGTATTGTCGCGCGAGAAGACATCGAGCTTTGGGCTGACGGCGACGTCGTAAATGTTGCGGGCGTAGAGTGCGTAGTTTTCCAGTTCGGTTCCATCGGGCCGGACACGAATCACGCCGCCGCCCCGCAGATGAAGCGTGCTGCCATCGCGGCCCTTGGCCTCGACGTATCCGTAGTCGCCGATTGCCAAATATAGCCAGCCGTCGATACCCATCCGCACGCCGTTGGAGGTGTGATCTGCGCCGCGGAAGCTCAGGTCGAAGCCCATGCCGGTGACGAGTTGTACCTTATCGTCGGCGATTCCATCGTGGTCCTTGTCCCGGAACGCGGAGAGAAACGGCGGATTGACCACATACAGTGTGTCGCCGACAAAGCAGCTAGAGCGCGGGCTGTCGATGTCCGGCACGTAGTCGGTGAACTTGTCCGCCACACCATCGCCGTCAGTGTCGACGCACTTGACGATCTTACCGCGGTTGGCCTTTTGATCGAGCGAACTATTCAGGTCGACACTGACGTAGACGTCGCCATTGCCGCTGGCGGCGACGCCGGTGGGGTAGGTGACCTGCGGCGGCTTGGCGAAAGTGACCATCTTGAAGCCTTTCGGCATGCCAAAGACGGATTGGCTTAGGCCAAGTGCGGATAGTAGCGAAACAAAGGGCAGAATTTTCCTCATCGTGAAAAGCGCGGGCATCATTCACGCTTGGCTAGGCGCAGGCAACTCGTTTTCGCTTCGCCAAGCGCAACTTTGGGCAAGCGGCGTTGTTTCATGGCATTGCATCGCTCGCCAGTGATGCTACTTTTTCCGCACAGGATATGAGCTTACAGCGGCTGTTGATGATTTCGATCTTGGCAAACTTGGTTTGCTTCGTGGGACTGTTTTGGCTGTCCACCGACAGGCAGTCGTCAACCGAGCCAAGCCAATCAACGCCGCCCGCCGCATCGTCCCCAAGCCAAGCGCTTGGTCAAGCGCCCCCAATTGAGCGAATCTTGCGCGAGGTCGAGCCGTTTCATTGGAGCCAAATCGAGTCCGGCGACTACGAGACCTACGTTAAGAACTTGCGGAATATCGGTTGTCCAGAGGAGACCATCCGCGATCTTGTGAAGCAGGATCTGGATAAGTATTACGATAAACGCAAGGCTGACATCCTGTCAAAGTCACCTGCGCGCAAGGAATTCTGGAAGACCGGCAACCCCAGTTCCCTTGGTCGGCCAAGCGCATCGGCCAGTTCCCAAATGGCCAAGCTTGACCGCGAGAAAAACGAGGTGCTGGGCGACCTGTTCGGATCACAGGGTATGGCGGCCATCAATCGGCCCGGTCCGCTTGCCCTCGCCCGCTCGCAGGCCAATAGTGGTTACGAGATGGATTTCATCCCGGAGGAGACCAAGGCTCAGTTGAACACCCTCGAGCAGGAGTATGGCAGCCAGTTGCTCAAGAAGATGGCCCAGGGCGCGAGTGACGCGCAGGACATGGCCGAGATACGGCAACTGCGGCAGGATCGCGACAGTAGCATCGCCACCATGCTGACTCCCGAGCAGAAAACAGAGTACGATCTGCGCAAGTCGCCCACGGCGGCAAACATGCGATTGCAGATGGACGGGTTCGATCCCTCGGAGGACGAGTTCCGGGACATCTTCGCGGCGCGCAAGGCGTTCGACGACGAGCACGGTGTCGTGCCGGGAGCGAGTATTTCTGCTGGTGACATGGAGGGTCGCCAATTCGCGGAGCAGGAGATGAGCAACCAAATCCGAGACTCGCTTGGTGACGACCGTTATCAGGATTATCTGCGCCAGACGGACTACGACTACAAGTCGATCGCCAAGATTACTGAGCGTCAGGGGTTGGGGGAAAACATTTCAGCGCAGGTGTACGATATGAAGGGTGGCGCCGAGGAACTCGCCAGGGAGATCCGCATGAACACCGGCTTGTCCATCGAGGAGCGGCAGATGCAGCTGGGACAGATTCGAACCGAAACCTCCCGCAGCATCGAGTCGCTGATCGGGGGGCAGGGGGCGGTGGCGTTGCAAGGCCAGGCCGGCGGCCGGAACTGGCTCAACAACCTCGGCCGTGTCAACCCTCTTCCCATCGTCAAGCCGACCTTCCAAGTCATCACCGGCGGCACGCCCAATCCGTAAGCTTTTTGGAGTGCGCCGGTAGAGCGCAGCGCCGCCGGCGCTTTGGTGGAAAAGTTTAAACTTCAAACTTGAAACTGGTCATGCACAACCAGCTTCAGCGCGCCTGGAAGCAGCTCGACCGTTGCCGGGGTGGTGCCGATGATGTCGCCGTCGGCCTGAAATTCAGCCGGTGGCACGGCATCGATCTCGAGGCGTTTTCCCGTGAAATAGTCGACGCGCTCGTCCTCGACGTAGCGGCCGCTGAGGATGCTGGGGAATCGCCGCACAATCTGCAGCCGGCCAAGCACGTCCACGAGGCTGATGTTCAGCAGGCCGTCGTCCGGTCGTGCGCCGGGGGAGATGCGCATCACGCCTCCTGCGGCAAACTCGGTGTTGCCCGCGCAAACCTGAAACATTCGTCCCGACATTTCGCCGTCGTCCCACTTCACCGAAAACTCCGGCGATCGAAAGCTCGCCAGCGCGCGGAACAGACCAACGGAGTAACTGAAGCGCCGCCCGAAAATTCGCTTCACACGCGGCCCGGTTTTGCGGATCACCTCAGCGGCGAAACCGGCTGCGACAAAGAGCAGTGCATGTCGCGTGACTGATTTTCCGTCCCGCATTAACTGCACGCGGATGACATCGAGCGTCCGGGTGCTGCCCTTGTCCAGGGCGTCAATGGCCGATTCAAAATGGGCCAGGCCGTAGGTCAGGGCGACGTCGTTGCCGGTGCCGACCGGCAGCGTGGCTAGGGTTGGGCGCCCGCCTGGTTCGACGGCCATCAACCCATTGGCCACCTCGTTGACTGTGCCGTCGCCTCCCAGCGCAGCGATGATTTCAAAATCAGGGGCGTTCGATTTGGCTAAACGCGTGGCGTGTCCCGCAGACTCGGTAAGCGCAGCGGTCACAGCATGGCCAAGCGAGGCCAGGCGCTCACTGGCTTGGGCCAGGCGCCGCTCTCCCCGGTGCTGCCCGGACGCCGGGTTGGCGATGAGCAGAATGCGCTTGGCAGCCATGGGCGGCGGTCAACTCACCTTGCCGATCCAGTCGCGAGCAACAGCCTGCAAGTCGCCGTGGCCGTTGGTCTGCGTGGCGTCAGGCGCAAAGTGGATTTGCTCAAGATCACGAATGGTGCCCCGCAACTGGTCACGATGCGAGTCTCCCAGAGACTTTGGTGGGGCGGCATCGATGCGTTGCAGCAGATCGATGACGGCGAACGGCGTGCAAACATCCGGCACTTGATAAACCGGTGCCACAATCTGACCATCGTCGCGCCTGGCCATGCGCCATGCGCCGATACCAAGCAGCAGCAGAGCCGCGCCAGCGGCGAACCAAGGCCAAGTCGGCGCCGGGTTCAAGACAAGCCCGGCCAGCGCGAATTCGCTGTCCACCTCTTCGAGATCGGCGTTATTGTATTTTTTGAAAACTGACTTGGCGACCAGCTTAGAGCCATCCGAGTTGGTCGTCATGGTTGGCTTTGGGAACTTGAACGTATGCAACTCGCCGGCGGCGTCGGCCGGCTTGAGCGTGAGCAACCAAGTGCGCTCACTCACGGCGTTGACGCTTGCGGCACCCGACTCAACGCGCGCGATAGAGAGTCCCTGATCATCCTTCTTGGTAATCTCGAAGCCTGCGATGTCGAGTGCAACCAGCTTTTCGAGCGACGGCATGAGGCCCTTGCCGGTGGCGTGCAACTCAAGCGTGATTTCCTCATTCTCGTTGAACACGCGGGCATCCAGTGTTTGTGTCAATTCAAGATCGGTGACGGGTCGGTCGGGGGCTGACTCGGGGCGTGCATCGACGATTTGCGTCGCAGTGGTCACCGGCAACAGTACCGGGCCGAGCGAGTCGTAAAAATCAAGATCCATCTGCAACTCGGGAATGCGGTCGACCGAGGCGTCCTTCGCCTTGAGAAGCACGTAAGCCAGCGGAGTCTCGCGCCAGCCTGGCTCGCCGATGGTGCGTGACTGGATTTTGGTGTCGTGAAACGTGATCGATTGCACCTCGAAATTTTCTCCGAGTTTTTTGCCCAAATGCTCCTCTAGGTCATCGCGGGGCGCCTGCCGTTGGCCGGGGTCGCGCGGATAAAAATATGGGGTGCCCGTGCTGCTGCCGCCGACGAGGTAACGCGCAAAGCCACCGGCCTCGCGCTCGATGTCGCTCGTGTGCCGCAGGCCGATGAACAGGCCGAACGGCTTGGTGTGGCCGATCTCGTCGCTGCCATCGATTTGGGCGACCAGTTTCACTTCATCAAGCAGGTCGTCGTAATGCCGCACCAGTTCCCACGCCGGTTCACCGGCGGGATGATTCTCGAGTACAGCGAGCGAGGCGCGGAGGTAGCGCGGCTTCAGCTCTGGCGTCAGCCGGCGTGAGGTATTAGTTACTGATTCGCCGAACGCTTTCAGGTGGCCCTCCGAGTCCGGCATCACGAGAATCGCGTCGCGGATCTTTTGGAGGTTGCTGATCTCCGGAATCTGCTGGCGGGTGACGTACGAGAGGTCGCTCGCGCCGAGGTTGGCATTGAACCAAAGCTGGAAGACGAGCACGCTCGGCTTGTCGGCGGTCACGGAGGTTTGCAGGGTGTAGAGTGCGGCGGCCTCGCTGAAACCCTCGAACGCCGCCTCGCGGTGCTTCACGTACACCTCGAGTTCAGCCTTGTTGCCGTACTGGTACTCGGCGAGGTCGAAGTTCGCGGCGGCCTGTTGCAGCTTGAGTTGCCAGACATCCGGTTTGGCCTTGAGTCCCGCGTTGATCAGCTCTAGCAGCGTGTCGTATCCAGCGAGCACCTCGGCCTTGATCTGCGGTTCGCCCCGCTTGGTGCCGGCCTGCTGCTGAATCTGTGGCGCGCGCCACGAAGTGGCCAGGCGCTGACGCATGGAGTTCACCAGCGTCGCGAGAGACTCGACCGGCATTTTTTCCGGCTTGCCGAACACCGACCGGATGTCGTCAGGCTTGTACACCTCGGCAAAGCTGTGTGCGCCCTCGAATGCGGCGACGATGGTCCTCGGTTCAGGCGGGTCGATCGGCAGTTTGGTCAGGCGCTCAAGGATTTGGCCCAACTCGCGCAGGTTGCGCTTTTGCTTGGCCCGCGTGAGCGGCGTGCCGCTTGGCCTTGGCGGGATGTAAACCGACATACCGACAGTGGGCATGCTAGGCTTTGCGCCACCGTTGGGGTTACGGGACTGTGCCCAGCCACCGAGCAGGATGTTGGTGATGCGTTTGGCCGATATCGGGTCGAGCTTGGCCAAGCGCTCAATCTCATCGAGAGCCTCGACAATTTTCCGGTTTTTCAAAAGCGTCTCGGCGAGGACGGCCATGACACGGGTGCGGCGGCTTTCTGGTAGGGCGGCAAGCCAGTCGGCTCCCGGGGCGTGCTCGATGACGAGTGCCGGGGTGATCGGCTTGTAGCGGTTGGAGCTTTGCTGGGCCATTATCCGTTGCTGCTCATAAACCGGATTGTAGACTGTCATGTTACTGCGGGTGACAGTGGCTCGGTAATATTTCGCGGTGTTCTCGGCTTCGACGAGCCACGCCTCGGCGGCAATGGTCAGCGGGAGTTTCCACTTGGCCAGGTTGCTGCTGCTTTCGTCCAGCAGCGCTTCGATGATCTGCTTAAGACTGCGCAGGTTTTCACCGCGCGCGGAAAAGTTAGCGCTGCGCACATTGCGTTGCACATCGGACTGCACGAGTTGGATCAATTTCAGTCCCGGGCCACCTTCGCGAAACTGCTTGCTCATCCACTCGTTGGCTCTGGTCTTGGGCAGTTTAGCGACAAGCGTGAAGCCTCGTTTGATTCCGTCGAGCCGCTTGGCATCGTCCTCGATGGTTGCGATCAGTTTTTCATTTGCCCTCCACGCGGCGGACAAGTTCGGCGGACTCGGTTGGCCGCTCCACAGCTTGTGCAACAAGTCGGCGCGCATCTCGAGCACCCAGTCCTCATCGCTGTCTGGTACGAATTTCAGCGCGATTTCGGCTTGGGATTTGTCGGCCAGCGGTTGGAGCAGTTGTGCGACGCGCTTGCGGCCGTCCGGTTGGTTGCCACCGAACTGGCCTATGCCGGTCTCGAGCTGCTTGGCCAGGCGAGACAGGTTCGGCTGACCCACGCCGCGCAGCAGATTGCCTAGGGAGGCGATATCGTTCTCGCTGGGCTCGACCGGGGTTAGTTTCAAAATCTCGACAAAATCCTCCTGTGTGAGCATTGGACGCGGCTTGCCGGCAGGAAGTGAGGTAACTTTTGAGCCACCTGGGATGGGCGATGCACTGCTCAGCGGTCGCGAGGCGGAGGTCCCGGTGGCGGGTGCCCGGAGCAGGGAGGCGACAAGGTGGCGGTACGCCTTTTCTGCAGAGCCATCGAACGGCAGCGACTGAATGTGTTCGCCGAGCTCATCCCAGCGGCCGGCATTGGCCAGGCGCCTGAAGCGCTCCACGGCTGTCTTGTCCTTGTCCTTTTGCGGTTTGGCTTTTTTTGTCAACTCATCGAGTGCGTTGAGGATACCATCCGGCGTGCGGTCAAACTTCACCGCAGTTAACGCGGCATGCAGCTTTTCCTGCGGCGTTTTCGGCTTAGCCGAGATACTCACCTTGCGGGCTGCTGGCGGTGTACCGTTGCCGTCGGGAGCGATTATTGGGCGGGGAATCCTTGCAGGGAGACTGCGAGCCGGTTTTGGGGGCGCACCAGGCTTCACCCTGATTGCGGGAGTGATGATTGTTCTCGGGGTTGGCTTGGCGGGCGCCTGGCCAAGAGTAATGAACGGCAGTGCGCTGCAACCAAACATCAGGACGGTGAAGCGGCGAATCATCGCGGGCAATTTTCTTTTCAGTGTAAAAAAGAGCCGACTTGCGTCGGCTGCTTTGGTTCGAAATTCAAGGTTACGTTCAAACGATCAGGAGCCTTTGCCGTCGGGGCGCTTGCCGACGCTGGCACCGCGGGCGTCCTCCTTCTTTTTCATGTCTTTTGGCTTGTTGCTTTTCTTTTGACCTTGGCACTTCGAGCAGACGTTTTTGTTGCCCTGACATTTTTTCGGCAGCGGCAGCGCCTGCACATCGGATAAGTCCATGCGGGCGAGGCGAACAACAGCCTCGAGATTTTTCTGGTGATCCTCCGATGCCTTGGCATCAGTCTTGGCAGATTCCTCGGCGAGTAGGCGGAAGTTTTGGCGCGCCTTATCGAGTGGCTCCATCCATTCCTTCTTCTCGGCCAACTCGAGGCGCATCAGCCAGCCGATGTGGTACTGCGCGTTGGCAAGTGAGGAGCGAACTTTCTTTTCCAGCGCCTTGTCGCTGCCCTTGGCCGTCTCATCGAGGAGATGCTCCATCGCAAGCATGGCTTCCGGCAGTTCGCCGACGTGGATGCGGGCGTTGGCGCGGGCGAGTTGCAACTGATGCCGCTTGGCAGTCTCGGAATCCGGCAGAGCGGCGAGGGCATCGTTGTAGGAATCGATGGCCTGTTGCCATTGCTCGCTGGCTTCGAAGTCCAGCGCGGCCTGAATGCTTGTCTTGGCTTCCTCGCGCGCAAGACCGGCTTGGCCGGGGCCGAAGTGGAAGGCCAGCAACGCCACAGGGGCGAGCGCCCACAGGAAGATGAGAAGGTTTTTTTTCATGATATCCCTTAATGTTTAAGCTGTTATTAAGCCTATTTTGCTCGACGACTCCGTCCACTTTGCCACGGGCTCCCGAAGAACGCAAGGCACACGGGCAACAGCGACAGCAGTCCGGCACCGGTGGCCACGCAGCCCAGCGCCAGCTCGCGGCGACCCTTTTCGCCGGGGTCGACGAGGTTGCGCACACCGGCCAATTCAGCCAGTTGCGCGGTGGGAATCTGCACGTCGTTGACATCCACATACTCGCCGCCCAGGCGCTTGGCCAACTGCCGAAGGACGCGGGCGTTTTGGCGCGACATGTGGCCGTCGATGAACACGCCGCGTCGCGGATCGCCGACACCAGCGACGAGCACTTTGTTGATGGATGGTGGCAGCTGGGGCAGGCCGGTGTCCGGCACCGTGTCGCCATCGCTGACGACCAGCAGCGTCGTGCTCCCCGGCTCCCAGCCTTTGGCCAGGCGCACCGACTCCTCGAGGCCGTCGATGAGGCTCGTCTTGCCGGGATCAAACGCCATGTCGAGCGGCAAGTCGTTGAGGATGTTCTTGACGACGTTCAAGTCGTAGGTGTCCACCACGACCGGCTTGGCACCGGTGAAAAACGCGACGATGCTGATTCGCACCTGGTCGAGCGCAATCCGCTCGAAAAGCGACAGCAACACCTTGGCTCCGCGCTGGGCGCGCGTGCGTTTATTTTGTTTGCCGGAATCGAAACCGCCGTCGTCAAGCTGCATGCTCGGTGACACATCCCACGCGATGACCAGGTGCCGGTAGCCGCCGTCGGGAATCTTGTCGTAGCTTGCCACGCGTGGTCGGATGAAAAACAGCGTGACCAAGCCCCAAGCCATCGCTGTTAGCGCGAGTACGCGCACCGTTGGAGCGAGGCGTGTCCACAGTCGCGCCTGGCCTAGCGGCCCGAACGCGAGCCGCGCCACCCGTCGTGTGCGCCGACTGTGCCACCCCTCTGCCAGCACGGCGAGCACGCCTGCGCCAAGCGCCACCCAAAGGGCCAATGTGGCCGCGTCCGCGGTGATATCAGGAATGTTCATCGGTTCGTCACCATGGCGTGAATCTTATGCCGAACAGCGAGAGCAACTGCAGGGCAAGCAGCGACAGGCCGGCGAGGGCGAACGGGCGGAAGTTGTCGGCGGGGATCGGTGTCTCCGGCTCGAACCTGGCCGGGCGCATCATGTCGATTCGCTCGAACACAGTCTGCAGTGCCGCCGGATCTCCTGCGATGAACGCCTCGCCCCCGGTTCGGGCGGCGATCTCGTACACCTCCTGCTGCGGTTGGCCACTGGCCACGTGAATGTAGTACAGTACGATGTCGGCTCCGCGCAGATCGCTGGCGATTTTATCCCCCTGTCCGCGTAGGTCGGCGCTCATGCCGTCGGAAATGAGGACGATCATCCGGTCGCCCTCAGGTCGGTTGGCGAGGATGCGGTGCACCGAGCGCAATGCGAGGCCAATGCGTGTACCGCCCATATACGGCGGCATGGCTTCCGGCTTCATGAACGGCGCGGAATGCTTGAGCGCGGAAAGATCCTGCGTGAGCGGCACCCAGTGCAGCACCTCGGTGCCGAACAGCGTCACGCCAAACGCGTCACCCTCCCGGTGGCCGACAAATTCCTGCAGCGCCTCGACCGCCTTGTCGCTGCGCCGCCCGTCGCCGAACGTCGCCGTCATGCTGCCGGACACGTCGAGCACGAACTCGATGTTCGAGAGCACGCGCTGATTGCCTTGGCTGATTGGCCGTTGTGGCCCGGCCAGCAGCACGATTGCCACCACCAGCAGCAGCGGCGCTTCGAGGTTGGCAATTTTGACGATGCCCTCGAGCCAGCGGCCGCGCTTCGCGCCGGAGTAATCGAACGGCATCGCCAGCATGGTGCCGCGCCGCCGCCATTCCCAAACCAGCAGCAGCACCGGCAGCGCCAGCAGGACCAACACGGCTGGAAAGGCGAAGGTCATTCGGGGCGGCGGTATGGCGCAAGCAGGGCGGGGATGTCTACCGTGGCCGTCCCGGGCGGGCGGTGCAGCCAATCCTCGAGGCCGTGCAGCAGCGGGCCCGCCTCGTCGTGCACCTTGAGTTGGTGGTGCAGTTCGGCTACATCGCCGTCCTCCGGCAGGTCAAGCCGCTCGCGCCAGTGAGAGAAAACCATCCGCTCGAGCCGCGCGCGTCCGTCGGTGTCTAGCGTACCGTTGGCGGCCTGCTCGACGAGCGGTCGCAGTCGCTCGGCCAGGTCCGGGCTGTCGTCGCCGTCCACTTGGCCCAGCGACGTTTTCTTTTTGCGCCCCAGCAGAAACAGCGGCCAGGCGGCGAGCAGCCACACGCCGCCGAGGCCAATCAGCCAGGCGGTGTAGCTGCCGGACAGCATGAAGTCGCCGGCCTCCTCATCGATCAGCATGCCGTCGTGATCCTCCGGCAGGATGCCGCTGATGTGCACCGGGATCGGCGGGAGATTGGTCGGCGCGGTACCGTCGGCGTTGCGGAGGTATTGGGCCAGGTCGTACTCGCCCGGCACGAAGCCGAAGTAGCGCAGGTCGTACCGGTGGTCGGTGCCGTGTGGGAAAACGTCGTGAATGCGCAGGATGATTTTTGATTTGTCGCCGACCGGTGCGGCCTCGAATTTTTCGCCGGGCAGCACGACTCTTCGGCTACCCTCGATGCCAATCGGAATAGCCTCGGGCGGGGCGTTAGTTTCCTGTGCGGGCGCCTTGGCCAAGGCAGCGCAAGTGATGATCGCAAGGAGTCCAAGCTTGGGCAGACGATAATTCATCGTGTGCCCCTCCCGAGGCTGTCGCGTTTGCGCAGGAAGCCGCGAAGCCGGTGCAGGAACGGCTCGTTCACCGGCAGCTCGAGATGGTCGATGCCGCCCCGGCGCAGCTCGGCGGCGGTGTCGTCATCGCGGAACCATCGGCTCCAACCGTGGCCGACAAACGCCTCGCCTGTCTCGGCTTCCTCGCCGCGAAAAACCCCAGCGCGCAACCGGCCTCGCTCGGCGGGATCGGTGAGTTGCAGCGCGACGCAGTCGTGCTCCTGCGCGAGCCGCTTGAGACGGCGGGTGACGCCCGGCTGCCGGAGGTCGCTCAGCACGATCAGCATCGCGCGGTTTTTTAGCACGGCGGAGAGCTGATCAAGTTTCTTTACGAGCGTGGTCTGTTCGTCGAACCGGTAGTGGCGCAACTGGTGCAGCCAGAGGAACACGCGGTGCCGCGACAAACTGGGCCGGGCGTCTAGGGCGCGCTCGCCGCAGCCGACCATGCCGACCGGGCTCATGCGGGCGAGCGCGGCCAGCGCCAGCCCGCCGGCGATCTGCACCGCCCAGGCGTATTTGCTCATGCTAGTGGAGGTGACGCACATCGAGCCAGAAGTGTCGATGAGCAGATAAATCGGCATCTGCTTGGGCGCCTCGTATTCCTTGATGAACGCGCGGCCCATGCGAGCGGTGACGCGCCAGTCGATCTGTTTTACCGGGTCGCCGGCCTCGTACGGGCGGCTCTGCGCGTACTCGACGCCAGAGCCGGTGAAAGGCGAC
Source organism: Verrucomicrobiota bacterium (assembly GCA_030747575.1). GTDB lineage: Bacteria > Verrucomicrobiota > Verrucomicrobiia > Limisphaerales > UBA1096 > UBA1096. The sequence continues at coordinate 13,648 of JASLKI010000094.1, forward strand.
GAATCGGTGCCGTACTGTAGACTGTCGGCCAGTCGGCGAACGGCGATGGCGAACTGGCGCCCGTCCAGTCCGTCGCACGATTTGAGGCTTCCGGTGAGGGGTTTCATCTGCGCTTGGCCGGGCGGCGGGCCGGTCAGCCGGCCTCGGAGAGAATTTCCTTGAGCACGCTCACGCCGGAGACGCCCTCGGCCAGTGCCTCGTACTTGAGCCGGATGCGGTGCAGCAACACGTCCTCGGCCAGCGCGTACAGATCCTCCGGCACGACGTAGTCGCGGCCGTGGATGAAGGCGCGTGCGCGTGCGGCCTGGATCATCGCCAGCCCGGCGCGCGGGCTGCCGCCGATCTCTATGCTCGGATGGCGGCGCGTGCGGCGCACCACCTCGACGGTGTGTTTTTGGAACACATCACTGACGTGCACCTCCTGCACGGCGGCCATCATCTCGACAAGGTCGGCGACGGTGGCCACCGGTTTTTTATCGAGCAGATCGAACGCCGTGCGCGGCACCGCGCCGCCGTCCGTCTGCTGAAGGCCAAGCGAGAGGCTACGCTGGAGCACGTTCTCCTCCTCGCTGGAGGACGGGTAATCGAGACGGTGACAAAGCATGAAGCGGTCGAGCTGCGCCTCCGGCAGTTCGAACGTGCCGCTCTGCTCGATCGGGTTTTGCGTGGCGATGACGAGGAACGGTGCGGGCAGCGTGTGCGTCTCGTTACCGATGGTGACCTTGCGCTCCTGCATCGCCTCGAGCAGCGCGCTCTGCACCTTGGGCGCGGCGCGGTTGATCTCATCGGCGAGCAGCAGGTTGGTGAAGATCGGGCCAAGGTGCGTGCGAAACTCGTTGTTGCGCTGGTCGAGCACCTCCGAGCCGAGGATGTCCGACGGCAGCAGGTCGATGGTGAACTGCACGCGGCTGAAGCGCAGGTCGATGGCGTTGGAGATCGTCTGCACCAGCAGCGTCTTGGCCAGGCCGGGCACGCCCTGCAGCAGCAAATGGCCGCCGGTGAACAGCGCGATCAGCAGCCGCTCGACGACCGTGTCTTGCCCCACCACCACCTCCGCCACGCGCTGGCGGACATCCGTCACGAGATTGGTCTGAATCGTTTCCATATTTTTGAAGTGAGCCTCTTGGGCAAGAGGAAGTTTTTGCGGTGCGGAGCTTACGCCCACAATCCCGCTTGGCCAAGCGCCGGATACGAAATACCTGTTGCCAACTGCAGACTCGGGGCATAGCTTTCGCTCCGTGAATCGATCCCGATCAAACCGCGCTGCTTCGACTCCGCTTGGTTTCACTCTGATCGAGTTGCTGGTGGTCATCGCCATCATCGCGATCTTGGCTGGGTTGCTCTTGCCGGCTCTGGCCAGGGCGAAGGAGAAGGGGCGGTCGACCGCCTGCCTGAACAATCACAAGCAAATTGGGTTGGCTTTCATGATGTACTTGGACGACTTCGAGACGTTCCCGATTCACCCGACGTGGTCAACATGTGGTGGGAAGCTGGGCCTTGGCCCCGGCTACCAAAGTAACAACAGGAGCATCGCCGACTTCGACAAACGGCCGCTGAACAAGTATACGGCCACGGCGGAAGTGTACCGTTGCCCGAGTGACGACGGTGACGTACTACACCCGGAGCACTTCCCCAGGCGCGAGCCGGCCATGCCTAAAACCTGTTACAATTATTACGGCACGAGTTATCTGGTCCAGTGGTCATGGGATGGTTTTGGTGTTCAGCATGTCACAGCTAGTCCGGGGCAAAAGGCGTTGACCGAGTCCGAGTTGTCCAAGGCTCCCACCACGAAACTAATCCAGGCCGACTGGCCATGGCATGGCAACAGGATTGAAAAGTCGCAGAAAACCCAGTGGCACAAACTGGGAGTGCGCGGATTGAACACCCTCTTCGGCGACGGCCACGCCGCGATCTTCGTTTTCCCTCGGGACTTGCACAACTGGGGAGGCCGCACGCCCGACCCCGCCAACGGCTTCTGGTAGGCCAAGCGCTTGGCCAAGCGGATGAGGGAAGAGAAAATGGCACTCCCGAGAGGATTCGAACCCCTGACCTAGTGTTTAGGAATTGGCCAGAATATTAATTTCAAATCGCGCCAAATATCGTTTAACCAACGTATTTGAGGGTGATGCGAAATAACCACTTAAGAATTTCCTCTTAAGAAAATCACACCATACCCTCAAACCGCTGGAATTGTCGGCACCAATTTGGCACCAAGCTCAAGACTTACTTTTAGACAGCCGCACACCCAGCAACATAACCGCCACTACAAAAGTGGGAATTATGAAATGTTTCATGGCCCCACCAACTTCACCCGGTAATATTGCTTCTGGAAAAGTGCTTTTCGCCAATCAGTGAATTCAACCGAGCTTCCGGTGCCTTGGATTTCGCCTATCTCGCCCCACTTCTTTAAGTCATGTGAGACTTCAATGATGTAGATAGAATCTGATTTAGTTTGGAAGGTTATCGAGAACGGAACTGCAATTTCAGAGAAACTATTAATAATTAAATCATTAGAAATAGCTCCCTCCACTTCAAAGAGTAGCTCAAATTGTCCACTCCGAGTCTCTTCTCCGTTTGCGGCAAGCTTGCCTGAAAAATCAAAGCCCACCCTGTAAACCCCCGCTTCACTGAATGCCATCGACTGATGCGAATGCGCCCCCGCCTTCATCACAAATGTGTCCGATTCGCTGATTCCATCAGCGGAATTGAACATCACCGTGGGCTTACCAAAAGTATCCGTCGAATACAGATACACCTCTCCGGGCCCTTCAACCGACTTAAGGTTCAACTGCACCTCATCCCCAACAAACACTCCCGCTTCCACCTCGTCTGAAGCGATCCCAAGATAGAGCAAACCTTCCTCTTCATGCTGTGACAACTCGTAGAACAACTCACCCGGGTGCCCCAGAAAGCCAAAGGCAGGATTATTTGGAACGACGGTTGCAGATCTAGAATCTACTCGAAGCGCTACCTCATTAACTGTGTATGCAACACCATCGTGGCCCTCATCTCCATGATCATCTTCACCGTGGTCGTCTTCACCATGAACGTGAGCAAGAATCTCTGCCTCCCACTCTCCGTCTTCATACACAATCTCCAAATCTACCTCGCCTTCCGACAAAACATTCACTTCTAAATTAATAAAATACTCCTCGCTTTCTGTTGGAAGCCCGCCATTTGCAAGTATTCCATTCGCTGTAAATCCTAATCTATATGTGCCTGGAGAATTGAAACCCCAATTTTTGTGGAAATGCGCCCTAGCAGGAAACTGCATTCTATCTGATTCACCAATTCCATCTGATGAATTAATATCAATATCGATTTCGTTAAGACTCGCTTTCCAAATAAAGAAGTCACCGGGAGCATGAATG
>JASLKI010000095.1 GCA_030747575.1 Verrucomicrobiota bacterium
CCTTATTTGCCGTGCCACTTACGACCTCATCGGACTGCCGCCGACAGTTGCTGAAATCGAAGCCTTCCTCACCGACAAATCACCCAACGCATTCAGCAAAATCGTCGAACGTCTGCTCGCCTCTCCACACTACGGTGAGAAATGGGGGCGTCATTGGCTGGATGTTGCGCGTTACGCAGACAGCAATGGCCTCGATGAAAATTTAGCTTACGTCAACGCCTTTCGCTATAGGAATTATGTCATTAATTCGTTTAATGAAGACATGCCCTACAATCGCTTTGTCCAAGAGCAAATTGCCGGAGACTTGCTTCCTTTGAGCAAGAACGAATCGGATGAGATGCGACACTCACGCCGGATTGCAACGGGGTTTCTGAGCGTAGGCGCGAAGATGCTAGCGGAAGATGATGGTCGAAAAATGGAAATGGACATCATCGACGAACAACTGGACACGCTTGGCCGAGCGTTCATGGGAATGACAATTGGCTGTGCCCGCTGCCATGACCACAAATTCGATCCGATCCCCACTCGGGATTACTACTCACTTGCCGGCATCTTCAAAAGCACCCACACGATGGATAACCACAAGGTTGTCGCCCAGTGGCACGAAGTCGAACTTGGCTCAGCAGATTTGCGAGCCAAACGTGAACTAGTAGACAAGGAGGTAAAAAAACAAAAGCAGACAATTGAGAGCCTCAAATCCAAGTCCACCAAATCCATTACCGCTCAAGCGCGAAGTGTTGCGGCGGATTATCTTATCGGTGCTTTGGTTAAGCTTAGAAAAGAAGCTCGCATTCAATTCACCCTCAAAGAACTCGAAGAGCAAACGAAAGAAAAAACCAAGGGCATGCTGCTCATTGAAGCTGAAAATTTTAGTAGAGGGAATGGGTTAAAAACATTCGATGGCTACGGCAAGGACATCGGTGTTTTACTGAGCAGCGGACCCACTCAGGTTGAGTTCGATTTACCAATAGAAAAGGCCGGCAAATATTCATTACATATGCGCTATGCTGCTGCCGATTCGCGCCCAGCCAAATTGAGTATTAATAACAAATTAATCAATGAGATGGCAACCGACAGCGTCACCGGCACTTGGTATCCCGACTCTCAAAAGTGGTTCTGGGAAGGCACCTTCCAACTTGATATCGGAATAAATATCCTCAAGTTCGATTGGGCCACCCCCACGCCACACATCGACAAAATTTTGCTTCTGCCCAGTGACCAATCTGATCAACCGGCGGCGGACGGCTTGGTTCACCTCCACAACACTTTCACGCAACAATGGATTGCACATCTGAAACAGATCTCAAAAGACAAAAATTCGCCTCTCTATGAATGGGGTAAAAATATCGAAAACCCACGCGAGCCAATCGACGAAAAATTAATCGAAAATATCCGTACGCGTTTTGCTGCAACTCATGAAGGAGATTCTCTGCACTCTTTGATTCACGACAAAAATGGCCCGTTCAAAACGCCAAAGGACATCGAAAAACTTTTCCCAAAAATGGAGCAGGAGGAACTAAAGCGACTCCAAAAACAGCTCAGCAACACTGAGAAAAAATATCCCAAAGTCCCAAAAGCGATGGCGGTAAAGGAGGGGAATGCCAAGGACTTAAAGGTTCACCTTCGTGGCAATTACATGACACAAGGCGAACTTGCGCCGCGCGGTTACCTGCGTGTTGTGACCAGCAAACAAACTACAATCCCTTTCAGGAATGCCAGCGGTCGGGCAGGCTTTGCCGAATGGCTCACCTCAAACGAAAACCCACTCACAGCTCGAGTGATGGCGAATCGGATTTGGCTCTGGCATTTCGGCGAAGGAATCGTCCGCACTCCGGATAACTTCGGCAAACTCGGCCTACGCCCCACTCATCCAAAACTGCTCGACTGGTTGACGATGCGATTTGTCGACAACGGTTGGTCGATCAAAAAGATGCACCGTATTATCATGAATTCTGCTGCCTACAGAATGAGTTCGCAACACAATGAGCAGGCGTATGCGGTGGATCCAGACAACAAGCTTTGGTGGCGCTTTAACCGTCGACGCCTTTATGCCGAGGAGGTTCGCGACTCACTTCTCTTCACTGGCGGTTCGATCGACTGGGGAATGAAGGGGCAATTGATGACGTACGATCCACGCCAGTACGTTTCGCAAAATAATCACCCGTACTTTTATGGCTCCAGTCGCACGGTCTATTTACCGGTGATTCGTAGTGGCACATTTGACGTACTGCAGGCATTCGACTTTGGTGATCCCGCCGTTATCCAAGGTCAGCGCAGCAGCACAGTCAGCGCAGCGCAGGCGTTGTTCATGATGAACCACGATCTCGTGGGCAAGGCCAGTGAGCGACTGGCCAAGCGTGCTGCGAAGGCTCTCGATTTTGCCGAATCAGCAAATCAGATTTACGCAGCTATTTTACACCGCAAACCAAGCACCTCCGAAACCAGGCGTGCAGTCGACTTTGCCGAACACGCTCTTGGCCGAGCCGGCGACGATGCCACCAAGGCCAAAGCGCAAGCCTGGAAAAGTTTTGCCCAAGTGCTTTTTTCATCAAATGAGTTCATGTTTTTGGACTAATCTGGTTTTTTCACTTTTTTTCAGAAAACTCAACTGTACCGAATCAAAACGGGCCTAAAGTGAGTTTCTCCTCTTACCCATATCACCGGGCTTCAGTGCTTTATAAAACAAGGATGGGGACATCGTCCATTTTTCAGCCATGACACTAAAACCCAAACCTTGCTTTCTTTGGATAATCACAGCCCGAGGCTTATTAGGTTTTGAAACTTTGATCCTTTATCGGGCTTGACAAGCACGGGCGATATTGCGCTCATTTTATCCCTTGCTCGTTTATGAAAGTTACTCCCTCCCGTATACGGTTTCTGCTTTGCCTGTCGTTCTTCTTTCATGGTGCATCGGGACTGACCTTGTGGGCGGATGATTTGTGGGCAAAGCAGATCCTTCCGTTCCTGCAGGAACATTGCACCGAGTGTCATGATTCGGAAAAACCCAAGGCCGGTTTGAACCTCGCAGCCTATGGGCCGGACAGTCCAATTCGCAGGGAGCGCAAGCAATGGAAGAAGGTGCTCAGGATGTTGCGCCGGGGCAAGATGCCTCCAAAGAAGGCGCCGCAGCCTCCGGAGGTCGACCGGCAGCAAGTGGAGAGGGCAATTGATGAGGCTCTGACCGCGCTCAACTGCGATGGTATTCGTGATCCCGGCCATGTGACATTGCGGCGCCTCAACCGCACCGAGTACAACAATGTTGTTGCCGACCTGTTCGGGATCGACTTTAAGCCAGCTCGGGACTTTCCCTCTGACGACACGGGTTATGGCTTCGATAACATCGGCGATGTGCTCTCACTCTCGCCCGTACTCTTCGACAAGTACCTCGCAGCGGCGGCGAGGATCGCCGATGAGGTGATCGGTGGCACTCCCGGGAAAGGGCCAAGCGATCTTCTCACCTGTCTGCCAAAAAGTGACGCTGATTGGCTGCCATGCGCCCGGCAAATCCTTGAGCCGGTTGCGCGTCGTGCGTTTCGACGGCCGTTGCGGGATGGCGATATGGATGAGCTTCTTCGACTGGTCGAATCCGTGCATGCTGACGGCGCAAGTTTCGAACGGGGCATCCGGCTCGCGTTGCAGGCGATACTGGTCTCCCCGAATTTCCTGTTCCATGTTGTTGAGATCCCGGTGCTTGGCCAAGCGGACGCGATACAGCCGCTGAACGGCTTTGAACTCGCCGAGCGCATTTCATTTTTTTTATGGAGCCGCCTGCCCGACGATGAACTCGCCGCCTTGGCCAAGGCGGGCAAGCTAGCCGACAACGAGATACTGGAGCAGCAGGTGCGGCGCATGTTGAAGGACGACCGCGCGTCGGCGTTGGCGGATAACTTCGCCGCACAATGGCTGCAACTTCGTCGCCTGGAGACGATCACGCCTGATCCGGGTTATTATCCGGCTTTCGACGAGGATTTACGCCGCGATAGCAGGCGGGAAACAAAGCTTTTTTTCAGTGCAGTCGCGAGCAACGATCTCAGCGTGCTGAGACTTCTGGATGCCGACTTTTCCTTCATCAACGAACGGCTTGCCAGGCATTACGGGATTCCCGGCATCGAGGGGGCGCACTTTCGCCGGGTGAGTTTTGAGAATGGTCGCCGGGGAGGAATTTTGGGGCACTCAAGCATTCTTACTCTCACATCCAACCCCACACGCACTTCGCCGGTCAAGCGGGGCAAGTGGATTCTGGGCCAAGTTCTCGGGATGCCACCCAAGCCGCCACCGGCTAATGTCGGGGATCTTAGCGAGGAGGCTGAAGCAGTCCAGGCGGCTTCTTTGCGAGAAAGGCTTGAGAAGCATCGTGCCGATCCGGTTTGTGCATCGTGCCACCGGATCATGGATCCGATTGGTTTCGCCCTTGAGAATTACGATGGCGTAGGGGCATGGCGTACCCGGGATGGCAAGTTCCCTATCAACGCAGCGGGCACTCTTCCAGACGGCACATTTTTTGATGGGCCGGCAGACCTGAAAAAGGTTCTGCTTGAGCGCAAGCGTGACTTTGTCTGGTGTCTTTCCGAGAAATTATTGACCTATGCATTGGGGCGCGGAATCGAGTATTTTGACGACTGCGCCTTGGAGAATATTGTCAAGGCGGCTGAGGCGGACGATTACCGTTTTTCGCGTCTTGTGATTGAGGTTGTCAGATCCGTGCCGTTCCGGATGAAACGCAGCCAAGAAAGTTCACAATGAAAGAAAAAACAACCCGATCCCGGCGCACGTTCCTGCGTGGCTTGGGTGCCAGCGTTGCGTTGCCGTTTTTGGAGTCGATCCCCATGGCTGCCGCCGCAGTTGCGTCCAAGCCGCCCCGGCGCGTGGCATTCATTTACATCCCGAATGGTGTTCAGGTGCCCGAGTGGACACCCAAGCGCGATGGTGCCAACTATGCACTGTCACCGATTCTCGAGCCACTCAAGCCGTATCAGCGGGATTTCCTCGTACTCACCGGGTTGACGCATGACAAGGCGCGGGCCAATGGCGATGGGGGCGGGGATCATGCGCGCTCTTGCGCCACGTACCTGACTGGGGTGCAGCCGGTGAAAACCGGTGGAGCCGACATCCGCTTAGGGCGGTCTGTTGATCAGGTCGCCGCGGATGTCATCGGCCGCGGCAACCGGCTTCGGTCGTTGGAACTCGGTTGCGACAATGGAAACAAGCCGGGGCCTTGCGACTCAGGTTATAGCTGCGCCTACACACGTAATATCTCGTGGCGTAGCAAGACCACACCAATGCCCAAGGAAATTAATCCGCGAGTTGTCTTCGAGCGGATGTTCGGCAGTGGTTACGCGCATGAGGATCGCGTCGTTCAGGCAAGGCGCCGTCACGAGCGTCGGAGCATTCTCGATTATGTCCTCGGGCAGGCACACAGTCTGCAAGACCGTGTGGGTATCAAGGACCGGCAGAAGCTGGATGAGTACTTCACAGCGATTCGCGAGGTGGAGCGGCGGCTCGAGGTGACTGAGACCCAATCAACACTCCTGCATGATGCGGATATAACAGCGCCTGCAGCCGGCATCCCGGGGAGTTATCGGGATCACATACGTCTTCTGAGTGACATGATGATTCTGGCTTTTCAGAGTGACGTAACGAGGGTCTCCACTTTCATGTATGCGAGTGCCGGGAGTAACCGCAATTATCGATTCATCGGCGTTCCTGAGGGTCATCATGAGCTGTCCCATCATGCCGGTGATCTGAAGAAACAGGCAAAGATCGCGAAGATCAATCGCTTCCATATAGAACAGTTCGCCTATTTGCTGGGACGTTTGCAGTCCATCCGCGAGGGCGACGGAACGTTGCTGGACAACTGCATGATTGTATATGGAAGCGGGATCAGTGACGGCAACAAGCACAACCACGAAGACCTGCCAATTCTCCTTGCCGGTCGTGGTGGCGGAACCATTGATTCTGGACGTCATGTCCGGTATCCTAACGAGACGCCGCTGTCCAATCTCTACCTGTCCCTGCTAGACCGGGTGGGCGCGCATGCCGAATCGCATGGCGACAGCACGGGGCGGCTCGACGGCCTCAACGTCCGTGTGCCACGCGTGTAGCGACACGGCAGTTCACTTGACCCTCTTCAGCTTCTTGACCGTTTCGGAGATACAACGCCGAATGCCGTAATCCCCACCCATTTCGGCTTGTTTCTGCAGCGCCTTGTCAGCCAGTCGCCCCTCGAGAAACTCGAGCGCCTCGGCGGCATCGAGGCCGAGGGTGTTTAGCGCCTCGCAAGCAGTTATACGGACAAAGGGGCTCTCGTTGGTCATTTTCTTGATCAGCAGCGGGACATCTCGGGGACTAATCTTGTTGACTGCAATCCGCGCGGCGTAGCGGTCGACATCATCCTCAATCATCAGGAACAAAGTGGGAACTGCTTCCTGGGCTGTCTCGCCGATCTCACCGATCTCGTAAGCCGCAGTGCGGCGAACCTCACGGTCAGGATCCTTTGTGGCCTTGAGCAGCGGCTTCAACAACTCGGAGACATCTCTAATAATGGGCCGAAACGATTCGATCACGAGAATGCGAAAGTCGCTGTCCTTATTGTCGAGCGCCTGGACAAGTTGAGGCACTGCAGGCATGGCGTCCGGTCCGAGTTCGCGCAGGGTCAGCACAACCTGTCGGCGTACCTTGGGCGACGGATCGGCGATCGTGACACCCAGATCCGTAAGCATCCCCGGCGTGGTCTCACCGATCGCGCCAAGCGCCTGTGCAACTTCAGTGCGAACTGCCGAGATCGGGTCCTTTAACAATTGTACGAGTGCGGGGACACTTGAAGCAGTGTCTTTGCCCGCTGACCCCAACGCACGAGCCGATCCGGCACGGACGTGTTCATTTTCGTCAACCAGCGCTGCGACCAGATTTTCAACAGAGACCGTGGTAACAGCGGGGAGTTTGCTCATCACGCGAGTGGCAGTGATACGAACACTTGCATCATCAGCTTTTAAGGCACTTGCGAATAAGCCAGTGTAGGTCACATCATCGCCAGCCGTTTCCCCCAGGCCGATGACTGCCGCAGCCCGGACGCGTGGATCGGCATCTTCAAGCTTTCCGGCCAGCGCCGGTGCCGCCGCACGGGCGACCGGACCGAGATCGCCCAGCGCCTCCGCAGCACTGACGCGAACGAATACATCGTCGTCATCTAGTAGTGTGATGATCTTCGGAACGAGGTGTTCGGCAGTTTTTCCGCTTGCGCCCAGGGTCAGGACTGCGCCGGAGCGAACCTGCGGTGACGCATGAGCCAACGCGATGGCCAGAGACGGAATTGCTCCGGACCCGGTTAGGGTCAGGGCATCGGCATAACGCCGGAGTGTCATCTCGGGATGCTGCGAAGCCGCAAGTCCTGCGATGATATCTTCCACCGCACTTTCGCCGATGACGCCGAGAGCTTTGGGTAATACGGCCTGTTCATCCTGCTCGCCGAGGCGCGCCGTGGCTTTAACGAGCGCTGGCACGGCACTTTTGGCCACCCTGTCGAACCGACTCAGCAGGTGTGCAGCACGAAGCACAGCGGCGACATCCTCACCTTCGATCAGCTGGGTGAGGTGCGGAACCGTTGCCTCGCGCGGTCGGATCAGCATAAAAAGTTCGCCGGCAGCATGGTGGACGTCGTCATGCTCATCCTGGAGCAGTTCCACAAGAATCTGGAGTAACTCGGACCGCGGTATGCCCACATGAGCAAGAGCCTGTGCAGCTCGAATGCGGACTGCTGGCGCATCGTCGGTGACAAACCTTCGAATCGTGAGAACCTCACCCTGGGCATCCTGGCCGAGCTTCGCAAAGACCTGCAGGGCGGAACACCTCACATCGGCATCCCCGGTCGACAGTGCGACCAATACCGGCGACACACATTCAGGTCCCATGTGGCCAAGGGCGCGTGTCGCTTCGTCACGAACTCTGGAATCGGGGTCGCCGAGGACTTGGACGAGCCCGTCGATGGCGGCAAGTGCGTCGGGTCCGATCCAGGCGAGGGCCGTTGCCGCCCCGGCGCGTTGGTGCGGCGATTCGCTATTGAGCGCCTCGATGAGCGGCCCGACCGCCTCCGGCCCGACTTGGCCAAGGGCGTATGCCGACCGAAAGCGAACCTGGGCATTCTTGTTCTTAAGGTTATCAATGAGGCGATGGACTGCTGCTTGAGCGATTGGGCCGAGTTGAGTGATGGCCGCCAGAGCGTGGGCAACAACCTGTTCGTCCTTGTCATCGAGCGCTTTGATCAGCGCTGACAGGGCCGGTGCCGCGTTGTCGCCGATCTGGGATAGCGTGCGCGCGGCCTCGCGACGTTCGCGCACCTCCACCGACTTGATCTTCGTCTGCAAATCATTTATGTCATCGTCCGACAGCGCTACAAGGGGTCTCGCTACGAGACACACCGCCAGGGCAGTAATGACCAAGGGGGCGCTTCGCCTGCCCAGAAACCTGGCTCCGCAGCGAACAATATTTATACTCACAATTATAGAGGCATCCATGTCAACTGTATCACCTGACCAGAAGCACGGCTGCGATTGTTGTTAGTAGGAGGTGTTTCATTTTGCGTTCAAGTGGTGGAGTGGGTTGGTTTTGCTGAATTCTCTTGCCCGAACTTTACACCAAAAGCTGACTCGGCGTTTTTCCAGAAGATATCTTCAATATCTGATAAAGACAGGCCAACGATCTCAGCTGCGTGCTTCATCGCGAGTAACTGTTCATATATAGCCAGTATCGGTCGACCATCACAATGAGGGAAACGCAACGAGGATTGGTCTGTATTAAGGCCACACCATGCCCGACCCAGAGTCACGTATTTTCCTCGAAAGAAGGTAGAGTCAACCAAATCCGATCCATAGAAAATTCGCTTGATGTTCTCCTCCTGAAAGAGCGTGATCAATGGGCGCAGATCGGTGACTGCTGAAACATCGTACCATAGATTTGGCATTTGCCGAAGTATCGGGATTGCTTGTCGAATCGGCCAATAACTAAAGCTTCGGGCGCAGTGGGCCAAGATCCAGCGCACATTGGGATAGCGTTTAGTGGTGTATTCTTCAATGTCAGACAGGTTTAATTCGTCAGCGCATCCATGATAACGTGAAAGGTGCATTGTTACCCACAGTGCATGCTCATCGGCAAATTCCAATTGTGAATGTGTAAGAAAATCGGAGATACGGCATTGATGAGGATTACCAGTTACGGAAAATAAACGATACGGCTTAAGCCCATTAAACCGCCATTCTGCAAAGTCACGTTCAATATCAACGATCTTACAGGCGGGTGTTACAAGACGATTCATGCGAGATTGGGAATCCAATTGAATCTGCTGGGCAATCCATCGATTGTGCGACGCTACATCAATGCCGGGTGAAGGGGTTCCAAGGACAAGACAGTGCAATTCGCGACCTGGAAACAGTTGTTGGGTGCAATTTTTGAGAGCATTCCAATCAGTATCTTTCCAGTCCAAGAAAGCGCCTTCGACTTGAGACAAATGTTGTCGATCAAGCAAATGTACATGCGCGTCAAAAACTCGCTCCGGCACAAATTGAGCGAGTTCCTCCTCCCATATCACACGATCTTGTTCTGTTAACATTTCATACAATGCTTAGACTTATGAGCATAAGAAAAAAATTTTCAGAACACAGTTTTCAAGGCGTTTTAACTGTTGCTGCAGAGGTGAGTTGGCTACTTTATTTCAGCTTTCAATTCATAACCCGTCTTGCCGCCGTGTTTGCGGAGGAGGTCGGCGATTTCGGCGTGTTTACGCATGATGGCTACATCTAGCGGTGTTTTTCGGAGACGGTTATCCTTCGCATTCACCTCCGCACCTTTGGCGATAAGTAGTTCGACAATTTCCTTGCGACCGTAAATAGCCGCACGATGCAAAGGAGTCCATCCATTCTTACCCTTTGCATTCACATCCGTACCAGCAGCCAAAGCGCCAGGTGTCACAATTCACACTGCTGCCGCAATCTGTTAGAACATGATTAAATGTAATCAAGGGAGGCATGGTATTGGATTGCTGCAATCTCCAGTTTTTAGTGAATTGCCTATGATGGCTTGGCCTGCAGGGCTGATTCGGGGAACCCAGTTTTTTTTATTCGGAGATCGAACGAGTATCCCTGAACTGTATTTGTCGATTAATTGTCCGATTCCCATGCTTGCACCGGTTTTGGCAATTTCTTCGTCCATAATTTTTTTTGTGTTGGGTTGCATTTTTTCCAGGTAACCAATAAACCGTTCATCAGGATTTGCGCAGTCGCCACATGAGAATACCCATGCCCGGACACCTGTGCCGGGCCCTGATGTCGTTTCTATGGGGGGGATGCTTGAGTCTGAAGCGGCAAAGAGTTGCCCCGTAATCTCGTTGTAAAACCAAAGCTGACCTTCAGGGCGTCCGGAAGCCGGCTTCCTTGCCACCAGGAACAAAACCACCGCCAAAACAACCAGCAGCAACGTTAGCTGTTTTTTACGATGCACAAAAATTGGCCTTTGATTTTATCCAAAGAAAACATCATCACGGTGAAACTTCGGCAAAACGTTGCCACCATAAACGGTTGATTGGGTCGTTTGATCCAACACTCCCTGTAGTTCGGGCGATTTCACGTCTTTTATCCAGATACCAAGCGCCGTGCCCGTCTCCATAGGCTACATTATAGCCCGTCAAATGGCAAAAGTCCCCAAAGCCGAGTGGGAAAAAATCAGAACTTAACGCCTCATTACTTAGCTCACCCAAGCGCTTTGAACTTTGAAAATCACTGTCGAACAAATAGATGTAACTGCAATTGATACCATTACTCCCCCCAGTCGTGTGCAGCGGGAAATTGTTCTTCCAGCCGTACGGTCCATCATAGTGCACATTGATGCTCTCTTTGGTTCTCAACGATGGGCAGGAAAATACCATTGGGCTTGGTATGTAAGAAGGGTAGAGTTTTCCCAAGCCGGTTAGAAATTCTTTTGCCTGTTTTTCACTTCTCGGTATTTTGTTGTCCGGCGAAAGCGAATAGGGAAAAACCGAACGGATTGGCAGCAAATCGTCAAAGTCATTTGCATACAAGGTCAAGGCAATTGCCTGCTGTCGGATATTACTCAGGCAATTACTACGCAAAGCGCGTTCCTTGGCCTGGGCCAGGGCTGGGAGGAGTAAGGATGCCAAAATGGCAATGATGGCGATGACGACCAAAAGTTCGATCAGCGTAAACCCTTTGCGCCTTTTGCGTGACCGTTCAGTCAAACTTGAATGAATAAAGATCGGCATCCTTTAGCTCAAAAATCAATTTAACGGGCTGTCCTGCAATGGAACCCACGTTGTCAACGATCTTATCGGATTCAATCCATTCGACCCTGCGATTCAGGGAATCCCCATAAATCCAGGGACAATCATTCAACGAATACCCAGTCAACGGTTTCCCCTCCGGATCGGCAATCCCGACACGAATTCCGCCCCGAGCGGAACTCGAAAAATTCAGCGACAGTTTGCTGCCGGAAAACCGAATGGGCTTGGATATTAGTTTTCCACCCTTCATGGGTGCGCTGATGGATACAAACCCATCCATTCGAATCGAGTAACGGCGGAGTTTTGCCGCTTTGCCATTTTGCAAGGTCGCCTCGGTCAAATACATGGAGAGTTCATTGGGGGCATCCTCTGCAAGGGTTGACTTGGTTTCGACCAGCCCGTTGTTCTGGTAATTATCGCCGTAAAACCAACTGTCCCTTGTTCTCAATCCCGGGCGAATAAATGCCTCCTGAAAAACATGGAAACGCGCACCATCCCTGCTGGACATGAATAGCCCCTCCGTAACGGCAGTTCCCTCACGCCTGGAAATTTTACTGCGCAATTGGCGATATTTCCATTGAGGTAAGTGACGTGTTGAAGGGGTTAGCCCCCTGTCCTCATATCGTGTAGGAAAACCAAGAAAAATATGTGGGGCCCTTTTGTAGGGTGTGATCTGATTAGTATAGAGTTCGCCTCCTCGACTTGGTGAATACTCCAAGAAAACTGGATTACTCCAACCTGAGGAAAAAGCCTTGGAAGTTTCCGTCATAATATCACGTCCACTCCTGAACTGGCGATGATAAGCCCGGTACTGCCCGCGGATGGAATCCCAGAAGGCTAGATTCTGGGAATCAAATGCACCCTCAGTAATAATCGGCTTGTCAGTTGCTTTTTTCCAGTGGATACCGTCCGCTGATATCAAGGGGAACAAAGGCCCGCCACCGACCGCCTTGTATCTTTCTGATTCAGGCGCGTCAGGATTCAAATCCAGGAACGGGCTGAAGTTATGACAGATGTAACCCAGCGCCTTGTCTTTCTCTGTGAGCAGAATGTTGTTGTCCTTTGATCCGCCAAACTCGACCAGCCCAAGATTTGGGCGTTCCCATTTGACACCATCCTTGCTGATGGCAAGACAATAGACCTGCTCATGCAATGAGGTTACACCGCGATCATAATCTCCACCGCGATAATACATTTTGTACAAGTCACCATCCTGAAAAACGGTCACATAGTTCAGGCCGTTCCCTTCCCAGGGGCGATCGCTTACTAGAACGACTTCGCGAGGCACAGGGTGATGAAGGATTTGACGCGCTTCTCCCTCAAGCGCCTGAACCAGATACCGGTCGACAAAAAGCTCTCGCCGGTCTGCGATATCAACTGCGGTGGAATCTTTCGCCTCCCCCGAAGCCAATGGGGTGCCAAGGGCGATGGAAAACAAACAATAAATAAAAAGTGACCTTGTCATTTTAGTGCCTCGAGTCGGTGATAATGCTGCTCTTTTTAGTGCAAGAATGCAATTCCTAACGTTCCTCAATCTAACGGATCCCGTTTTCACCATGTTGCTGGTTGACGGAGTCTTGGTATCGACCAAATGCTTCCTTGTCCCTTTGGGCGCTCTCAGAGAAAAACACCAGGGCGAGGCTCTGCCTTGTTCGTTTGCTGGTGTTCCTACCGGCCCAATGAATCATTCTTGAGTGATGTGCAACCATGTCACCTGGCTTCATCAATGCAGCATAGGCACCAGTACGATCATCATCTCCAAAGTCAAGGATGGTCTGGGAAAAACCAAGAATTTGACTGCAACCATGCGGGCGAATACCACCAAGATGACTACCTCGGGCATAGCGCAGGCAGCCGTTTTCCTCATCTACGCTGTCAATGGCAAACCAAAAGGTTACCGCTTCGTCGGGCTTAAGGCAGAAGTAGAATCCGTCCTGATGTGGTGGGGTCGGCTTGCCGGATAGTTTAGGTTTGTTGAACCATTCAACACCGTTAAGAACCACCCTCTGCCGAAGCATCTGTTCGGCAAGTTCCAGCCATCTTGTTTGGAGTGCGAACTGCGAAAACCATTCATCATGTTGATCCATCCGCTGAAGTTGCTTGAGGCTTTCCGGTTGATTATCGTTCTCATAAAATGCCTCTGTGGAGTTCAACTCAGGCACAATTTCTCGCTTGTAACGCTCAATTTGCCTCTGGGCCATAAGGAGTTCTTCCTGTGATAGACAGGATTCCACATGGACAAAGCCATCACGGTTAAAGGATTCTTCGACGGCTTGGGCGTTGTTTAAACTGTGGTGGACACAAATCATGAAAAATGCCGGATGGTTTTCGCTAAAATTTCGGCCTGTTGACGCGCACAATCCAAGCTGAAATATTTTGTTTTAAGCATGATTATATACGGCTGAATGGATTCCCAAACAGGAGATGAAGTTTCCCTGTAATCGGGCATCCTTCCGGACCAATGCGGAAAGCGATCGGGATTCGATTTAACCAAATCGCTCAGCATCGGGAAAACGGGCTCACGGTGCACTGGTTGATAGGCCGCATAATAACCGTCCCCACCCAAGCCGACAAAGAAACGCCTCATCTCCGACCACTCGATGTCATCCCTGCTCATTCGCATGGCGTATGTCCAGTAACTGTGCACATGATCCTTCGGCGTATTTTGTGGAATCAACCAGTCACAATCGGCTACCACGGACTCAAACTCTCTTGCAGCCTCCTGACGGATCGAGACAAGTTCATCAATCCGCTCAAATTCCCCAAGGGCCAGGGCAATGGCCAGTTCACTAAGCAGAAAATTATGGCCGTAACTGGTATGTCTTTGGAACGAGGGGTGGCACCGAAGCTCCTTTGGGATGGTCGAGTTGCCGGGTTCTGCCGTGAGACTGGAAAAGCCAAGGCTCGACGCCTTGCGTGCCTTGGTGGCGGTTTCCTCATTCTTGCAGAGGAGGATTCCTCCCTCTCCGCATGTCATGTGTTTTGAGCCTTGAAAACTAAAACTCGAAAAATCCCCCATCGAACCCACCACCCGTTCCTTGTAGTAGCCTAAAAAGCATTGGGCATTGTCTTCAATGACCACTATGTCGTGTTCTTTCGCCAACCTAAGGATCGGATCCATGTCCGGGGATAGCCCACAGATGGAAACCGGAATAATGGCCCGGGTCCTTGAGGTGATTTTTCTCTCAACATCCTTGGGATCCAGGGTCCAGGTATCCGGGTCCACATCAGCGACAATCGGAATGGCATTGGCAAACAAAGCTGCTCCCGCTGTCATAAAAACCGTAAAGGCAGGAACAATCACCTCATCGCCCACTCCAATGTCAGAAGCCAAAAGCGCGGCCTGCATGGTGACCGTTCCGTTAGACATCAGAATCCCATATTGCTGGCCAAAACGTTCTGCGAATTTTTTTTCTAGTTCAGCGTCAAGGCCCGAGTTCCTGGCATTGTGAATACCCCTATCCAGAACCTTTTTCACATATTCAATGCTTTTTGGTGAAACTCTGGGTATCGATGAAAGTGCCATAAATCTATGTTTCCTGTTTTGTTCTTAAAACGAAACTTGCAACCGTGCCAACAAGGGTTCCTCCAACAAAAGCTGCTGGCATAATCCAAAGAAAACTGATGCCCTTGTGCCCTGTCATTTCCTCCCAGAAGGCAATCAACACCGCAATGGTTATTGACGTTAACACTCCGCACCAAGCTCCACGGGTGTTACTGAATCTGACAAACATGGCCAGGAAAAAAAGGACAAAGAGTGGGGAGACAAACAAATTCACCACCTTGTTGGCCACCTCAAACAGGTTTCCCGGTACCCGATCCACAATCAAACTTAAAGCAACCACCACCACACCGATAAGCCCCGAAACCCAACGGGCAATGACTATCTTGGATTTCTCATCTGATTCATCGGAATGTAAACGGGAAATAAAGTCACTGGTGATAACCGATGAAGTGGAGTTCATTCCGGATGACAGACTAGACATGGCTGCGGCCAATAATCCGGAAACAACCAGGCCGGTTAACCCTACTGGCAGTCCCTCGGAAATAAATCTAGGGAAAAGTTGATCTGAATTGTTAGTCAATGATTGATTCTCCCCAAACATACCCGGGTTTGCAGTGAAATAAGCGATCAAGGCAAGGCCAACCATGGCCATCAGCAACATCGCAAAAAAATCCGCGACTAAATTGATTACCAAAACCCTTCGCGCTGCCTTGACGTCTCGTGTCGCAAAATATCGTTGAATGACAACCTGGTCTGACCCCGCAGTGCAGGTGTGCCAACAAAAAATAGCCAGGAACATACCAACAAAAGTCATGCGAGCTTCTGGGGCATAACCCCAATTCGGCTTTTCCCAATGCGTCAACCACTCGCCGGGCCACAACTCCCGGACACCGCCCAATTCATTCGCTACAAGAACAACGGTCAAAAGCCCACCGCCAAAAAGGATTCCCGACTGGATCACGTCAGTGAACACCACTGCACGAAGGCCTCCAAGACTGGTGTAGATGATGGTGACCACGCCCATCAGGATGCAGATAGGAACCGTCCAGCTTTCCTCCAAACCAAGGACGGGGGTCAGGACCTTGTCGGTGGTTGCATGAATAATCAGAGCCATCCAAAACAACCTTATCAAGGTGAATAGAGATGATCCCAGTAGCCGAATGCTGAGGCCTAGTCGCTGCTCCAAAATCTCATAAGCTGAGGTGACTCGAAGCTTCATGAAGTAGGGGATCATAAACGAACCCACCACAAAGATCACAAGCGGGAAGGCAAGTGCACCGGTAATGAACATCGGGCCGTAACGAATCATTTCACCGGTGTAGCTCAAGTAGGAAATCGTACTCAGCAGAGAGGCAAACAGTGACAGTCCCACCATGAGGGGCTTCATTTGCCGTCCCCCCAAAAGATAATCCTCGGTGTTATTGATTTTTCTGGAATAATGGAACCCAACAGCAACCATCCCAATCGCGTACAGAACAATGATTCCCCAATCAATGGAACTGATGGTCGCTAGGCTAGGGTGACAGATCGTCATAAGCGTAATGTCTAAGTCAGACGAGAAAAACCGGAATGTTTTACTCCGTTAGGGATTCGCTCAAGCACGTCGCCGATTTCGGCAGCCCGCGCAACTTCAGGCAGAACCTTGCCTGAAGCTTTCAGGAAACGCTCCACATGCTCCTCGCGGTGAGCCAATGAAGCATAGAAACCAGAACCTGCCAGGATTCCTTGTTCCAACATTCTTATGGTAAACAGGGTTTGCAGGGCGCTAGCTTGGGGATCTTCAAAAGACAGGATCGTAATTGCTGAGTGTCCGGAGAAACGAATATTAAGGCCGAGCCGCTTGGCCAAATCACCAAGCCCCGCCCTGAGGCGTTCAGAAATTGTGGTAAGATGCCGAGGTGCATCGACTGATTTCAGTTTGTTCAGGGTCGCCAAAGCCGCCGCCGGCCCCACACCCTCAGTCCAATAGGAGCTGGAGATAAACGAGTATTGTGCAGCTTCCATGACCTTGCCTTTACCAATCACTGCTGCAATGGGATGCCCGTTCCCCAGGGCTTTGCCAAATACTGCAATGTCAGGCTGCAGGCCATACTTGAGGTGTGCTCCGCCATGGTGAAGCCTCCATCCAGCAGTGATCTCATCCACGACCAAAACAGTCTGTGTTTGATCGCATAATTTCCTGACTCCCTCCAGAAATCCCGGTGCCGGCTCATCGTGACGCGTGGGTTCCATCACAACGGCTGCCAATTGATCCGGGTGTTGAAGAATGATTGCCTCCAATTCATCAAGGTGATTATACCGGAACGGCAGAGCGGTCCCACTCAATCCATCCGGTACTCCATTGGGTTCCAGCCCTGGGAGCAAATGCCCCTGCAACTGTCCACCTGAATCCTTAGAAGAAAGGTTTGCCGCCAAATACCAGTCATGCCACCCATGGTACCCACAAAACGCAACAATGCTTCGCCTTGTTTTGGCTCGCGCGATGCGCACCGCAATCGCCATCGCTTCACCGCCCGTCCTCGAGTACCTAACCTGCTCAGCCCAAGGATGAATCTCCAGTAACGCTTCCGCCAACTCGACCTCTTCGGGATTGTTCAGGGAACTCATGGAACCGGCTTTAATCCGCCTTATCACAGCGGAAGAGACATCCGGATCGTTATACCCGAGCAAGCAGGTGCCGATGCCCATAATCGACATGTCCAATAGACGGTTCCCGTCGAGATCAATGACTTCACACCCCTGCGCCTCACGGTAGTAGGCCGGCCAATTCTCGGGAGCAAACATTTCCGGCCGTTTGCTGAGAAGTTGCGTGCCTCCTGGTATCAACCTTTTCGCTTTTTCATAAAGAGCCTGGGAGGCTGAGATCATGCTTGGAGAAGACAAACAAATCTGTTTGAGTTTGGCGACTCATAAAAGGAAACATTATTTTGACTCAATCGCATACTCAACTGGCCGGGGTGTTCCCCGTTTTTCAAACACCTTTTCATGAGGGCGAAGGCATTGATTTTGAAACCCTAAAAAAAGAAGTCTACTGGCTTTTTAAGCGAGGAGCCAATGGGCTTGTCATGGCTATGGTTTCGGAAACGCTTCGGCTCTCCAGCGAGGAGCGGGATGATTTGGCTACTCAAGTCTGCAGCATGGCAGAGGGCCTTGGACCTGTTGTGATTAGTGTCGGCGCCGAGAGTCGGCATACCGCCATCCGGCATGCCAGACATGCAGAAGGCTGTGGGGCTGCTGCGGTAATGGCAATCCCTCCCGTTTCCATTGCCTTGGGTCAGGATGAGTTGGTTCGCTATTATACGTCGATTCTCGAGGCAGTTGAAGTTCCTGTCATCATACAGGATGCCAGCGGTTACGTCGGTCGGCCGATGCCGGTGGAATTACAGGCAAAAATACTCGAGGATTTCGGACCAGACCGGGTTCTTTTCAAACCGGAGGCGGTTCCCATCGGACAAAACCTTTCAGCGTTGCGGGATGCAACCGTTGGCCAAGCGCGAATCTTTGAGGGATCCGGGGGGATTTCACTGGTGGATAGCTATCGAAGGGGGATTGTGGGAACGATGCCGGGCGCTGAAATGATCGATGCCCAGGTAGCCTTGTGGAAAGCCTTGGCAAAGGAGGATTTATCTGGAATCTATCGGCTATCCTTTCCGATTTCATCGCTGGTCGCCCTTCAAACCGGACTGGACGGATTTCTTGCTGTTGAAAAATATCTATTAGTCAAACAGGGGATATTTAGGAATACGATCGTTCGTTCCCCGGTTGGATTTAAACTGGATGAAGAAACTAAAAGCGAAGTCGACCGACTCTATGAAATCCTGTCTAAAGCGGTCGATGAAACCCAGTCATGATTATCGACGCACATAGCCACGCCTGGAGGTATCCGGATCATTTTCAGGAGGATTTCAGGAGGCAGGCAATCCGGGCCCGGGCAGGGCAGGAGGTGGATCTCACGGTGAAGTTTAGCGAGTACCAGGAAACTTCACCGGAAGAAGTACGCACGATTGTATTTGGCGGGAAGGCTAGGCTGAGCGGCCTTTGGGTAGAGGATCAGTACGTGGCGGATTACGTGGCAGCACATTCGGATTCGTTGATCGGCTTTCTCTCTGTGGATCCAACCCAAAATGGCTGGGAGAAGGAATTGTATGCAGGTCATCAAGAGCTGGGTTTAAGGGGCATTAAACTACTCCCCATGTACGCCGGTTTCATGCCGGATGATTCGATACTTGATCCCCTATGGAGTTATGCAAGTGAACATACCCTGCCTGTGCTGCTGCACACCGGCACAACTTTTGTTTCCCAGGCTCCATTGGCATGCACCCTTCCGCGTCATCTCGATCCGGTTGCCATTCGCTACCCTGAGGTGAAAGTCATCCTGGCCCATCTTGCACATCCCTATGAAGCCGAATGTGTGGCTGTGATCCGTAAACATCCGAATGTCTATGCAGATGTAAGCGCACTCCACTACCGGCCCTTTCAACTCTACAACAGCCTGATGCTCGTTCAGGAGTACGGGGTTTGGGACAAGGTGCTTTTTGGCACCGATTACCCCTTTACCACAGTCAACGAATCGCTTGCCGGATTGCGCAACCTCAATCGCATGCTCGATGGCACGGCGTTACCAAGACTGGACGAGAGAAAAATTGAGAAAATGATATCAAGGGAAACCCTTTCCATTCTGGGCTTGGAGTAGAGAGATGAATTCAACAGGCACAACCATCGGAGTGGCGGGACTCGGATTGCTGGGACGCGGCATCGCCGCATGCTGCCTGGCACACGGATTTCGTGTTATGGGCTATACACAGCCGGATCAACCTCATGAAAAGGCCATTACCTACATCGATCATGCCATCTCAGACCTCATCGACCGGGTAGGATTTGATCCCGGGCTTGCAAAAACTTGGCACTCCAAGTTTGAGCCGGTCGAGTCCCTTGATTCCTTTTCATCGTGCGACTTTGTCATTGAGTCTGTCGTCGAAGATCTGGCATCCAAGCGGAAGGTCTTTGATCAAATTGAAGAAATCGTCGGGCCCGAGGTTCCGGTAGGCAGTAACACCTCCTCCATTCCAATCACGCAGTTGCAGCAAGACAGAAAAAATCCCGGTCGATTTGTAGGTATGCATTGGGCGGAGCCGGCTCACGCAACTCGTTTTCTTGAGTTGATCCGGGGCGAGCGTACTTCTGAAGAAACCTTTGAAAAGGTGGTAGTCTTGGCCAAGCGCCTGGGCAAGGAGCCGTCGATTGTTCAAAGGGACGTACCCGGATTTATTGTCAATCGCATTAGTTATGCCATGTACCGTGAGGCCGCACACATGGTGGATCAAGGGGTGGCCGATGTGGAAACCATTGATCGTTCATGTCGCAATGCCTTTGGCCTTTGGGCGGCAATGTGCGGCCCATTCCGCTGGATGGATATTACTGGAGGACCTGAGCTTTACGCTAAGTCCATTGAACGCGTTCTGCCCACTTTGTGTAGTGAAAACGAAAAACTGCCTGAATTGCTGGAACGCCTAAAACGGGACGCGGCAGGTGGTCAGCTCACCGGGTCTGGTTTTTATGAATACAGCTCAGACTCACCGAATTGGCAGGAGCGTTACGATGAGTTTGCCTGGCGTGC
>JASLKI010000096.1 GCA_030747575.1 Verrucomicrobiota bacterium
CCAGCAGCGACGAGGTGATCAGCATCACCATGCCAATCAGCCAGTAGGTCTGTCCGTCGGTGGGAATCACCGATGCGAGCGGAGAGTACGATGTCCAACCCGCCTGGGCAGCGCCGCCCGGGATGAAGAAACTGACCATCATGATGACGCACCCGAAAAAGAACGCCCAGAAACTTGCCATGTTCACCCGGGGAAAGGCCATGTCCACCGCGCCGATTTGCAGAGGCACCACATAGTTGCCAAACGCCGCAAATGCCGCCGGAACAATGCCCATAAACACCATTATAGTGCCGTGCATCGCCCCGAACACATTGTAAAGCTCGGCGCTCATCACGCCGCCGGGCGCGACGTTGTTACCCAGCAGCGCCTCAAGCAACGGCCCCACAAACGGGACCGCCTGCCCATCGTAGGCCATCGACCATCGCATGGTGGCGATCAGGCAAAACCCGAAAAACAAAAAGGCCAGCCCGCAGAACCCGTACTGCATGCCAATAACCTTGTGGTCTGTGGAGAAAATGTACGTTCGCCAAAAACTCTGCTCGTGGTGCTCATGATGCTCTTCATGTTGCCCCTCGATTGCTTCAACCGTCTTGGCCGCCTCTGATGTTGCGCTCATTACAAAATTACTCAAAAAAAACTGTACCTTGTCCCCGCCGGCATCGCTGCAAAAGCGAGGCAGGCTATCGGTTTGCCCACCCCTCTGTCAATCGTCGCGTGCATTAACCTCCAATTTTCAACTTGTCCACCACCATCAATCCCAGCAGCAGCGGCAGGTAAATGATGGAAGCAAAAAACAATCGCCGGGCATTGACCATGCTTAAATCCCTTGAAAAGCGCACCGCCGCGACCAGAAAAAGCAGCCCCAGCAACACCGCCCCGAACACGTAAACCGTGCCGGTCAACCTCATCGTGAAGGGCATCAGGCTGGCGATCACCAAAAACACCGTGTGGCTGATCGCTTGCCGGCCGGTTCGTGCCATACCATCGTCCACGCTTGGCATCATCACAAACCCCGCCTTCCCGTAGTCCTCCCGGTACATCCAGGCGATCGCCATGAAATGCGGCACCTGCCAGAAAAACAGAATCGCGAACAGCGTCCACGCCATCGGATCCACCTCGCCCCGAACGGCGGCCCAGCCCATCAGCGGCGGCAACGCGCCGGGGATCGCCCCGATGATCGTGTTCCACTCCGACTTTCGCTTGAGCGGCGTGTAAATAAAAAGGTACGTGACCAGCGTCACCGCACCTAGCACCGCCACCAGCAAATTCACCCAGGCGGCCAGGGCCAGCAACCCTCCCACCGAGACCGATCCGCCAAGCAACAACGCCGCCTCCGCGCCGATTTGCCCGCTGGGTAGCGGACGCATGGCCGTGCGCTCCATCTTCGCGTCGTGTTCGCGCTCGAGATACTGGTTCAGAATCGACGCGCCGGCCGCCAGCAAGCCTGTGCCCAACAGCGTCAGGCCAAGCTTGGCCAAGTTCTCCACCAAGCCGCCGCTCTGCGCATCAAGTCCCGCGTAAAAACCAACCATCGTGGTGATCAGCACCATCGTCGTCAGCCGCAGCTTCACCAACTCGGAGAAAACAGACCAAGCCGTCGCTTGGTTCGCCTCATTTTTTTCCACATCTAAAACCGTTCTATCCATCAAAATAATCAAACCGCCATCGCCGCCGCTTGGCCGGGATCGATTGCCCCGCCATCGCTGCGCTTGGCCAGGCGCTCAGCCGCTTCCGCACCATCACCGACAAACACGCATCGCTTGACCGCCAGCAGCAGCAAACTGCTCAATGCGAGGCAGGCCGCGCCCAGCACCACGTGCCCCGTGGCCACGTCCGCCGCCTTGTTGCTCAAAATCGTCCAGATTCCCATGCCGGCCTGTGCGACAACCATCGCCAGCAATACATAACCCGCCTTCGTAAAAACGTGCGCATGGCCAAGCCTCCGCCGCACCTTCACCGCAAACGCCACCACCAAGGCCAGTGTCGCCACCGCACCCAGTCGGTGCAGCATCTGTAGCCAAACATGCCACGATAAAATCTCGTGTCCACTGGCAAGGAACATCTTCGGATTCCCCTGCGCGTCGAGCAACTGGTTTGCGGCATGGAGGCTCTTTTGTAATTCGTAACGGTTCTCGTTGTAAGTGGCGACCGACACCTCATCCGTCGCCGGCCAAACTTGGCCGTGCGCCAGCGGAAAATCCCAAATCGCCAAGCCGGCATGCTGATGCCGCATCGTCGCCCCCAACAGCAGTTGCACGAAAACCAGGCAAATCACCGCCACCAAGATGCCGTTGAGCGCCGCAAAACCGGCCCGGTCGCTCACATTCACCCGCTGCCACCAAGCGCTGGTAACCAGTGCTATCGCACAAACCAAAACCAGGAACAACTGCGCCACGGCACCGTGAATCAGCCCCAGATTTTGATTGATCTCAGTCACCCGCAGCCCGCCGAGTACCCCCTGGACCACGACCAGAACAAGCGCACCAATCCCGAGCAGCCGCACCCATTTGCGGGCTTCTTTCGCCCAAAGCCAGATCGCCAAGCCGATGGTCAAAAACCCGACAAACGACGCCATCAACCGGTGGGAATGCTCCTCAAATATACCGAACTTCCCGAGCCATTGGTCGAATGGCACCAAAAACATGTTGTATCCGTAGGTAGTCGGCCAATCAGGCACAGCCATCCCCACCCCCTTGCTCGTCACCAATCCGCCAATCCCAACAAGTGCCAGTGTCGCCAATGCAGTGAACATGGCGAACCGGTGCAACCAAGGATTATTCTGCGATCGTGCAGACATCAAAAACCGAAGCAAACCAGGAAAAAACAGATGTCCTAACCTGTTTTCGACTCAAACAGCGCGAAACGTATCACCGGAAAAAAGGCGGGGCAACTTCATTGTGAAATAATTCACAATCTCGCCTCTCGCCGCTTGGCTTCATTCGTCCTCCCCGGAACTCGCTTGGACAGGCGAATTGCGTCCCGCCGAAATTATTCTGTTTACAACGTTGTCTCAAATCGCTTGGCTTTTGTTGCAACTGCCAGACCGGCAACCCCATGATGAACGACCCCAACGAAATCACCTTCCGCAAAAGCGTCGACCTGATGTTCGACCGCGCCACCGCCACCATGGATCTGCCGCTTGGCCTCGCCGAACAAATCCGAAGCTGCAACTCGGTCTATCAGGTGCAGTTCGGCGTCAAGCTGGGAGACAGCTATGAGGTATTCACCGGCTGGCGCGCCGTTCACAGCGAACACATCCTGCCGGTCAAGGGCGGCATCCGCTACGCCGATTTCGCCAACCAGGACGAGGTTGAGGCGTTGGCGGCGTTGATGTCGTACAAGTGCGCCATCGTGATGATCCCCTTCGGCGGCTCCAAGGGTGCGCTCAAGATCGACCCAAGGCAGTACAGTGAAAAAGATCTCGAGAAAATCACCCGCCGGTTTGCACAGGAATTGGCCAAGCGCGACCTCATCCACCCAAGCCTCAATGTGCCCGCACCCGACATGGGCACCGGCGAACGCGAAATGGGCTGGATCTCAGACACGTACCAATCCCTGTTCCCCGGCCAGGCAAACGGCATGGGCTGCGTCACCGGCAAGCCGGTGCACCTCGGCGGCATCAACGGCCGCGTCGAGGCCACCGGCCGCGGCGTGCAGTTCGGCCTGCGCGAGTACTTCCGCCACCCCGACGATATTGCCCGCGCCAGGCTCGACGGCTCACTCGAGGGCAAACGCATCATTGTGCAGGGCCTCGGCAACGTCGGCTACCACGCCGCCAAGTTCCTCAGCGAGGAGGACGGCGCGAAGATCACCGGCATCATCGAGCGCGACGGCGCAATCAGCTCCGCGGACGGCCTCGACGTCGAGGCAGTCAAGGCTCACATCGCCACCAACCACGGTGTCAAAGGTTTCCCCGGCGCTGACTACACCGGGAACGGCCCGGCGATGCTCGAGGCCGAGTGCGATATCCTCATCCCCGCCGCGATGGAAGGCGTCATCAGCCTGCAAAACGCCGCCAAAATCCAGGCCCCGCTCATCGCCGAGGCGGCCAACGGCCCGGTCACCTACGCCGCCGATGAGATTCTCCGAGAAAAGGGAACCGTCATCATCCCGGACGCCTACCTCAACGCTGGCGGCGTCACCGTCTCCTATTTTGAGTGGGTGAAAAATCTCGCCCGCATTCGGTTCGGCTACCTCGAGCGGCGCAACGAGGAGCGGCGCGGCCAGATGCTTGTCGAGGCCCTCGAGAAGATGCTCAACACCACCGTCCCGCAGGAAATCCGCGACCAACTCACCACCGGCTCAGACGAACTCGCCCTCGTCCGCTCCGGCCTCGACGACACCATGCGCAACGCCTACAACAACATCCGCGACATCTTCAATGCCCGCGAAAAAGTCGTCGACCTCCGCACAGCCGCCTTCGTCTGCGGCATTGAGCGCATCGCAAAACGCTACGAAAGCATGGGCATCTAAAGAGAGTTTCAAGTTTTCAGTATCCGTGTTTATCCGTGAAAGCCGCGTCTCAAAAAGTTTTCAGCTCGAAAATGGGACGTAGATTTTAAGGATGAACAGGATTCACTCCTTTTCTCGTACCAATCAGCGTTCATTTGTGTCCCCCTTTTTTAGAGTTTTTCGTGCCATTCGCGGTTGAAGGTTCCGGTTCCAGCTTCACTTTGCTGCGGCAGCGATTAGTCTGTCGCCGCTTTATGGGCTTGAAAGTCTTCAACACTCTGTCGCGTTCGGTCGAACCGTTCGTGCCACTCAGTCCCGCAGGGAAAAAGGTCGGCATCTACTGCTGCGGTCCAACCGTGCACGACTTCGCGCACATCGGGAACTTCCGCACGTTCGTCTTTGCCGACATCGTCCGTCGCTATCTCACCTTCCGCGGCTTCGACGTGCGGTACGTCATGAACATCACCGACGTGGAGGACAAAATCATCCGGCGCGTGAACGAGTCCGGCAAGTCGCTGGCCGAGTTCACCGGCGAATTCGAGCAGGCCTTCTTCGCCGACCTCGAGGCCCTTGGCTGCCAAATGCCACACGACCGGCCGCACGCCACCGCGTTCATCGGCCCGATCATCAAGCTCATCAAAAAGCTCGAGTCGACCGGCATAGCCTACAAGGCCAACGACGGCTCTGTCTATTTCAGCATCGAGACATACCGCGAAGCCGGAAACAAATACGGCCAACTGCTCAACATCAATCCCGACGAAATGCGTCCCGGCGAACGCGTCAGCAGCGACGAGTACGAAAAGGAATCGATCGCCGACTTCGCCCTTTGGAAGGCCCGCGTGCCGGAGGACGGCGAGGTGTTTTGGGACAGCCCGTGGGGCGAGGGCCGGCCCGGCTGGCACATCGAGTGTAGCGCCATGAGCATGGAACTGCTCGGGCCAAGTTTCGACCTCCACCTCGGTGGCGAGGATTTGGTGTTCCCCCATCACGAGGACGAGATCGCCCAGAGCGAAGGCGCCTGCCGGCAGTGCGACGGACACAGGTTCGTCAAGTACTGGATGCACGGCGCGCACCTGCTAGTAGAGGGCAAAAAGATGAGCAAATCGCTAGGCAATTTTTTTACGCTGCGCGATCTTCTGGCCAAGGGCAGCGCCGGGCGCGAGGTGCGTTACCTCATGATATCCGCCCACTACCGCGAGACGTTCAACTTCACGCTCGACAACCTTACCGGTGCAAAAACCGCGCTGAGTCGCATCGACGAATGCACCGCCAAGCTGCGCGAACTCGCGCTTGGCCAAACGGCCGAACCAACCGCCGACTCGCCGCTCGTCACGCACTTCACGGAGGCGATGGACGATGACCTCAACGTCTCCGCCGCCTGGGGCGCGGTGTTCGACTGGGTACGCGACACCAACCGCAAACTCGCAGCCAATGACCTCACCGCCGAGACAGCGGCAACCGAGTTGGCCAACTGGGAACACATCAACAGCGTGCTCGGCATCGAGTCGATCGAGGAGGAAGCGCCGCCGGAAATCGCCGCCCTCGCCGAGGAACGCCAAGCCGCCCGCAAGGCCAAAAACTTCACCCGCTCCGACCAAATCCGCGACGAACTCGCCGCCCAAGGCTGGATTATCGAAGACACCCCAAAAGGCCCCCGAGTCAAGCGCGCTTAATCCAAGCACGACACCGCGCGGAAAGGGAGGGACGAGTTCCACCCCGTTCGAAATTATTATTGAAATAGGGCAAGCTGGAACTTGCCCCTCCCGCACTTCAAAATGCGTTCACCGCTTTTGATTGTAGACATCGGTGGCGTATTTTCGCTTGGCCAAGCTGGTCGATTCGTCGATGAACGACACGCCCGGTTGCCACTCGCTCCAATCGCTCTCCACCAGCATTGCGATCTCCCACGCCTCACGATCAATCCCGGTGGACTTTGCCTGCACCGAACCTTGGATTAGCAGCCCGTCGCGGTTGCGGCGCTGGGCAGCCCCTGCGATTTTTTGCCCGTTAAAAAGCAGGTCGCATTGTTCCGCTCCAACGAAGCATTGCCCCGGCCCGGTCGCTCGCGCTTCTGGGCAAAGCTCGGTCGCCACACCACAAACATCAAACGCATGGCGAACCCATTCGTGCACACATCGATAACTCTCTTCGGCTTTCAGTTCCCACGCCGGATGAGTCGGTGGGAAAGTCAGGCTATACGTCCACTCAACCTCGTCGTGCAGCACAACCCCCCCGCCAGTCGGTCGGCGAATGAGCGGTCCCAACCCGGTCAACGCCTCCACATCGGTGTACCGTTGGAAATACCCGAACGACGCCGATGGCTGATCCCACGAATAAAACCGCAGCACCGCTTGCCCAAGCGCGGTGGCGTGCTGCAGAAGGAGCTCGTCCGCAGCCATGTTCCAAGACGGCGAACCGGCTTGTCCATGCCAAATTCGGAGCGCTTGACCGCCGGTGTTCATTCGCGATATTCGCCGTCTTTTTCCGACGGACAAAGCGGGGCGATCTCGCACTCGCTGCACTCCGGCCTTCTCGCGGAGCAGCGGCGGCGCCCGTGAAAAATCAGCCAATGACTGAGCATCATCCAGTCGACGCGCTGCACAAGTTTTTGCAGTGCGACCTCAATTTTCTCCGGGGTCTTTTCCGTCGTCAAACCAAGCCTCTTAGCCAGTCGCCCCACGTGCGTATCGACGACGATCCCCTCGTTGACGCCGAACGCGTTGCCGAGCACGACGTTGGCCGTCTTGCGCCCCACACCAGCCAGGGCGACGAGCGCATCCATCGTCGCCGGCACCTTGCCGCCGTGCGACTCGACGAGCACGCTGCAGCAGTTTTGGATGCTCTTAGCCTTGTTGCGAAACAGGCCGATCCGCTTGATGTCCTCCTGCAATTCCTCCAGCGGCACTGCGGCGTAGTCAGCGGCGCGGCGATATTTTTTAAACAAGACCACAGTGACGATGTTGACCTGCTTGTCGGTGCATTGCGCGGAGAGAATCGTCGCGATTAACAACTCGAGCGGATTGCGGTGGTCAAGCTCGCAATGCGCATCGGGATACGTCGCACGCAAGCCGCCGATGATTTTGGCCGTGCGTTCGACCTTGGCCTTGTTGGATTCGCGCGGCATTAAAATCAGTTTTGCGGAAACGCCGTCGGAGCCGGTATTGTCGACTCCGGCTTGAACAAAACCAGCCGCCGATCCACCGAACCGAGTTGGCGCACGGCCTCATCTACCATCGGCGCGAGCCTTGGCCGCGCCTGGCCACGGCGCGGCTTGAACGACTCGATCCGCTGCCGAGTCGCGACATAATCCTGGAGGATGCGCCCGTACTCGTTTACGAACGGCAGCAATTGCCTCGGCATCTTCATCCGCGCGATCAGCAGTTGGTTGATCTTCATCTCAAGGGTTTGTTTCTGCACCGCGAAGTCCCAGCTGCGAATCGCCTGCTGCAGCGTGACCTCAGCCTCAAGCGGCGAGTCGGCATCGTTCAAGCGCACTTCGGCTGGTAGTTTCAACAGATTTTCGAGCTTCTCCACCGCCTCGCTCAACGTCCAGTTTTGGTATTGGTTTTGGCCAGTCAACTGCACGATCGTCACCGCCCACCACTTTTCCACCCCCAACATGTCGGCGAAAAAGTCGCCGTACACCTTCAAAAAGCTGGTCTGCCAATTTAAGTTGTCCGGCAGTTGACGGATCACGTTTTGCAGGCGCACACCACCGGCCCGCACCGCCAGCAAACGATCCACCAACAGGTGCGAACAGGCCTGAAAATCCCTCCAGTTTTCGCCGCGCAAATGGGCCGGCGACGGCATCGCGATCTCGCTGAAGTCAAACGCGCGCCGGCCGCGCAACCGCGCCCGCACACCGGCCAGCGAGTCGTGTCGGCGTACATTTTTGACGACCTCCTCCATCGCCATTTCATTCCCGCCCTGTTCCGGCCGACTCAGGACGAGCACCAAGTCCGGCTGAGCCAACAACACCTGCGTGAAGCCGACCGTCATCCAGAGAGGGATCTCTGTGTCGCGCAACTGCGGCTTCCGGTTGGCCAAGTCCAGCAGCGTCACCTGCACCAGTGCCCGGACGAGTTTGTCCGACTCGATCTCGCTCGGCAACGTCAGCTCGTACGTGTAACCGTTTATGTGCCGATCCGTCACCACCGGCACTGTCGCCCGGTGCGACATTGCTGGGTTGAGCCGCATCATTAATTTGCTGCCCGGCATCGCTGGCAAACCCAGTTGGCTAAGCAGCGCATTGCGAACCCGCTCGGCCGTCACGACCACGTGATCGGGCGCGATCAAAATAGTATCGGCGTTGGCGTCGAGAATGCCACCGCGACGCTTCGGCAAGATTGGCCCGTAAGCCATGAACTGCCCCGACAAACTGCGGGCCGTCTTGTACCCCGCTCGCGATTTGAGGAGGCGATTGATGTCCACCGGCAACCGCTTCGGCGCCGTCGCCTCCTTGCCCGACGGCTTGGGCTGAACCGTGCGCGGTGGCAACACCGGCTTAGGCGGCTTGGGCGCCAGCTGCGGCTTGGGCAAGATCGGCTCCGCTTGGCCAAAAGCAGCCGGGATCCCGGCCAAGCCGAAGACAACCGTCAGCAACCAAGCTCGACGACCCGATCGGGGCACACAAGCGATCCTGTCAAAACACAAATCCATCCAGCGGCAGTCAGTGTGGCCATTTTCCCAAACGGCTAAAAGCCCGCATTTCAGCGCCGAGGAGATTGGTTTAGCGGCATTTGCACCCATAATGAAGCGTCAAGAGGACGACGCCCATTTTAAAGTCCCTGTTACTTGTCCAATAACAAGAACTGGCCCCGTCATGTCACTTGCTGGGAGGCGTTTTCTTTTTGCCCTTGCTTGACTTGGGCTTGTCGGTCTTGGATTTGCTGTCGGTTTTGGGCTTCTTTGACTCGGACTCCTTCTTGGCGCCGGCCTTGTAGTTTTCGCTGCGGTAATCGGTCTCGTAGAAGCCGCTGCCCTTGAAGATGATCCCGGCTCCGGTGCCGATGGCCCGGCGCACGTTACCCTTGGCCCAGCGTTTTTTGGGGCAAGCCTCCTTCGGGCACGTCTCCAGCGCATCGGCCTTGATAGATTGAAACAACTCAAACTCGTGGTCGCACTTTTCGCAAACGTACTCGTAGGTTGGCATAAATATTCGATTCAAAAAATCCGCGGCGAGTAACGGCAGGCGACCACCGAAAGTCAAGACTCCGTGAGCGCGAACGGCATTTCCCGCTTGGCTTGGGGCGGCGGGGTTGGTTCCCTCCCTTGCATGGCCAAGGTCACGCTCGCCAAAATCGTCGCTCACTGCAATCGAACCCTCAAGCCGGAGTCGTTCGAGGACTGGCCCGGCGCGGTGAACGGCTTGCAGGTGCAGAATCGCGGCACCGTGTCGCGGATCGCCGCCGCAGTCGATGCCACGCCGGCCACGATCCGCAAAGCCATCGTCGCCGGGGCTGACTTGTTGATCGTCCATCACGGGCTGTTCTGGGGCGTGACGCATCCGTGGACCGGCAATCGCTACAAGCTGTTGCGGCTGCTGCTAGACAACAACGTCGCGGTTTACAGTTCGCACCTGCCACTGGATGCGCATCCCCGGCTCGGCAACAACGCCCAGCTTTGCAAGGCACTTGGCATCAAGTCGCCCCAGCCGTTTTTTACCGAGCGCGACCAAGCGATCGGCCTACGCGGCACGCTCGACTTGACGCGGGCGCAGTTGGCCAAGCGCTTGGCCAAGTCCACCGGCACGGAGCCGACGGTGATGCCGGGCGGCGCGGCGCGTTGCCGCAAAATCGGCGTCGTCACCGGCGGCGCGGGTGCGGAAATGAAAACAGCAGCCGACGAGGGCGTGGACACGTTCATTACCGGCGAAGGCCCCCACTGGACGTTCGCGCTGGCCGAGGATCTTGGGCTAAATGTGTTTTACGGTGGCCACTACGCGACGGAGACGTTCGGCGTAAAGGCGCTCAGCGGGAGTTTGTCGAAAAAATTCAAGCTGCCGTGGACGTTTATCGATCACCCAACCGGCCTGTGACGCTGGTGATTGCCAGCGCTTGGTTTTCAAAATAGGCTCGCCGCGTGAACCGCATTTCACAACTCGCCGCCACCCTGTTGTTGCTCGGTGTTATACCGACAACTGACGCCGCGCGGCCCGGTAAGATCAGTAAGGTGCTGCCGCATTGGCTCGATCTTCAGGGCCGCCACACGCTCTCCCCCAGCCTGCTCGAGCGCGACGCCTACCAAGCCAAGCTCCGCGCCGATCGCACTCTTTGCTCCGGCATTCGGTTTGACATCAAGTGGACCAAGAACACGAGCGACACCGTGAAACTGCAACTCGAGCTGCGCGTCACCGGCGAGACCAAGCCGATCGTGCGCGAGCTGGCCGTCAAGCCAAGCCGGCGCGGCGGCTGGGATGCGGTCACGCTGGACGGCGACGCGTTCAGGGCCATCGGCAAAATCATCGCATGGCGGGTGCTCCTGCTCAACGGCAACATCGAGCTGGCCGAGCGCCGGTCGTTTCTGTGGATAGAATCCAAGCCGGCGGGCGACGCCGGAAAACCGGCTGCCGATTGACAACCGCCCCCGCCTCCCTCACTCTTTCGCCATGGCAAAAACCGGTTTAGGCCGAGGCTTGAGTTCCCTGCTGGGTGCCCGCCCGCCGGCTGACAAGAAAACCAAAGGCGGGAAAAAGCCGGCGAGCATGCCACCCAACGCAACCGCCGAGCCACTCAGCGAGGTGCCGACCGGCGAGATTCTCCCGGGCGCAATGCAGCCGCGAAACGGGTTTGACGACGACTCGCTGAACGAGTTGGCCGAGTCGATCCGAGAGAATGGCATCATGCAGCCGCTGATCGTGCGCCCGCGCGAGGGCAGCTACGAGTTGATCGCCGGCGAACGCCGCTGGCGAGCCTCGCAGATAGCCGGCCTGGCCAGGGTACCAATCGTCATCCGCGACGTGGACGACCGGACGGCGCTCGAGCTGGCGCTCGTCGAGAATCTCCAGCGGGAAAACCTAGACCCGATCGAGGAGGCCAAGGGCTACGCACAGTTGGTCGATCAATTCGACCTCACGCAGGAGGAAATCGCCGCCAAGGTCGGCAAAAACCGGGCCACGGTGGCCAACGCCCTGCGACTCATCAAGCTGCCGGCCGAGGTGCAAACGTACGTGCGCGACGGCCTGCTCTCGAGCGGCCACGCCAAGGTGATCCTTGGGTTGAAACACGCCAAAGACCAGATCGCCGCAGCCAGGCGCGTGATCAAAAAGGAGTTGAGCGTGCGGCAGACGGAGGAACTGCTCGGCGCGCTTGGCCAATCGACCCCGGACAAAACCAAGCGCGGTTCAGCCCGCAAACGTTCCACCACCGACGCGCACATACTCGACCTCGAGAGTAAGCTGCGGGAAAGACTCGGCACCAAGGTATCGTTGCGCTACACGAAAGGCAAAGGCTCGGTCGACATCAAGTTTTTCAACGACGAGGATTTGCAACGAATCCTCGAGAGCCTCGGAATAAAGGCCGACTGATTTTTTAGATTAATGCTTTTGGATATTGTTAATTATGGTAATCCCGTGCTTCGGCAGAAGGGCGAGCGCGTGGGTGAGATCATGCCGGAGATCACACAACTCATCAACGACATGGTCGAGACGATGCACGAGGCGCACGGCATCGGCCTGGCCGCTCAACAGGTCGGCAAGGCGTTGCAGTTAACCATGGTGGACGTGACCGATGTGGAGGATCGGCCGTCGCGCATGAGCATCGACGGCGAGGTGGTCAAGCCGGAGGATTACATGCCGCTCATCCTGCTCAACCCCGAATGGACAGCAGTCGGTGACACGAAAGAGGAAGCCCCCGAGGGCTGCCTGAGTTTTCCCGAGGTGTACAGTGACATCAATCGCCACGAGGAAATCGACGTGATGGCAATGGACGAAAAAGGAGAGGCTGTGGCCTTCCGTTGCGGCGGCCTGTTGGCGCGCGCCATCCAGCACGAGTGGGATCACCTGCAGGGTATCCTGTTCATTGACCGGATGGACGCGATTACCCGCGCCGAACTCAAGCCGGAAATTGACGCCATTCAGGTTGAAACCAGGAAGGGGCTGGGTAATCAACGCTGAAGG
>JASLKI010000097.1 GCA_030747575.1 Verrucomicrobiota bacterium
GCGGTAATGTCAGCCTTTATAACCAAAACCCGTCCGGGGCAATTGACCCGACGCCAACGGTTGGCATGGTGGGCTTGGTCGACAAGCCGGAACATATTATAAGCCAATGGTTTAAGGACGATGGTGATGCCATCATCCTGCTTGGCCAAGCGGTCAACAGCGACGATCCGTTGTTGGGCTTGGGCGGCTCGGCGCTGCTGCAGATCGAGCACGGCCGCAAGGAGGGTACGCCGCCGCCGTGCGATTTGGCCAGAGAGAGGGTGTTGCACGACGCGCTGCTTGGCTTGATCGCAACCGGCGCTGTAAAGAGCGCGCACGATTGCGCTGAGGGCGGCTTGGCTGTGGCACTGGCTGAGTGCTGCATTTCCCAACTCACCGCCCGCAACACCCCCCGACTCACCGGCGCGTCGCTGGATTTGGGCGGGCTTGACGGCGTAAGGGTGGATGCGCTGTTGTTCGGCGAGTCGCACGGGCGCGTGGTCATCACCACGAGCGAGGCCGAGGCCGGGGCGGCGATCGAGCGGGCCAAGTTGCTCGGCGTGCCGGCGGCAAGGATTGGCATCGTCAATGGTGGCGGGACGCTTGACATTGTGATCGGCGAAACTCATTTCTCGT
Organism: Verrucomicrobiota bacterium; assembly: GCA_030747575.1. Classification (GTDB taxonomy): domain Bacteria; phylum Verrucomicrobiota; class Verrucomicrobiia; order Limisphaerales; family UBA1096; genus UBA1096. Next base: position 616 of record JASLKI010000097.1, read on the forward strand.
GGGAGCTGAACGAACTCCACGATGTGTGGTGGAACACCATCGCACGAGCCATGGAACAATGAGCGAAACACATCCCCGGCACTATTGCGGCGTCTTCGGTGTTTACGGCCACCCGAACGCGGCGGAGCTGACCTACTACGGACTGTACGCGCTGCAACATCGCGGGCAGGAAAGCGCGGGCATCGTCACCAGCGCGGATGGGCAGTTTCGTGTGCACAAGGGAATGGGCCTCGTGTCGCAGGTGTTCAAGGGCAAGACGCTCGAGAGACTCAAGGGCAGTATGGCGGTCGGCCACACGCGCTACTCCACGACCGGCTCGTCGCACCACCGCAACTCCCAGCCGTTGACGGTGGACTGCAACAAGGGGCAGATTGCCATCGCGCACAACGGCAACCTCACCAACGCCGCGCAACTTCGCGACGAGCTTGAGCTGGGCGGATCGATTTTTCAAACCACCGTTGATAGTGAGATTATTCTGCACTTGATGGCCCGGCCGTCCAACGGCAGCGACAACAATCTCGTGCAGAGTCTGCAGCGGATTCAGGGCGCCTATTCGTTGGTTATCATGACCGAGAACGAGTTGATCGGCGTGCGCGACCCGCACGGCTTTCGGCCGCTCTCCATTGGCAAACTCGACGGCGCGTACGTGCTCTCGAGCGAGACGTGCGCGTTTGACTTGATTCAGGCCGAGTTCGTGCGCGACGTTGAGCCGGGCGAGATCGTCATCATCAACGACGACGGCATCCAGTCGATCAACGCCTTCCCGATGCATTCGCGCAAGGCGTTCTGTATTTTCGAGTACGTTTACTTCAGTCGACCCGACTCCATCATCAACGACCGGGGCGTGTACGGCGCGCGCGTCAACATGGGCCGTGAGATGGCCAAGGAAACCGCCGTCGATGCGGACCTTGTCGTGCCGGTGCCGGACAGCGGTAACTGCGCCGCGCTGGGTTACGCGCTTGAGTCAGGCCTGCCGTACGAGATGGCGTTCGTGCGAAACCACTATGTCGGCCGGAGCTTCCTACAGCCGTCGCAACTCATCCGCGACTTCAACGTTCGCGTGAAACTCAACCTCATCAATGAACTGGTCGAGGGTAAGAGGGTGGTGATTGTGGATGACTCAATCGTCCGGGGCACCACGAGCAAGGCGCGCGTGAACAATCTCAAGGAAGCCGGCGCAAAAGAGGTGCACATGCGCGTGAGTTGTCCGCCGCACATGAACCCCTGCTTTTACGGGATCGATTTTCCCAACAGCAAAAAACTGATGGCGGCCAATCACTCAATCGAGGAAATTTGCGACTACCTCAACGCTGACTC